>NZ_KQ976354.1:6695268-6995268 GCF_000346485.2 Scytonema hofmannii PCC 7110 | reverse complement strand
AGAATTAATGACAGGGTAATGGAAAAGCATGGACATGTAGTTTTACTAATTTTCCAGCTAAGCGTTTATACTATACAGCTGTAGAGTAAAGAAAAGGTTAACAGAGTTGGACTAATTATTTTAGTTTAAATTATCTCAAATAAATTAACATTCTTTACTAATCGGTTTCTAATGAAATAAGTTAGTGAAAAATCAACAATATGCTTTAGTAATTTTGTACTAAAAATGATAATTTTTCAAGTTTATGTGTAGCAGGTTGTAAAATTTGGTCATTCTCCAACTGGAGACGGCTGCGATCGTCTCTGTAACTGTACAAATAAAATAATGGTTATTCTTGTGATAATTAAGCAATATTTCCCATTCAATAAATTCAGAAAATCAGATACCATTGTTGATTTTTCACTTTATTTATAAAAGTCCTTCACGCGAGCGCTTTGTCAATGCTAGCTGCATCCAATCAATTATTGTGGTCTATGATTGGCTTACTGCTGACCATGGGTGGTACGTTCTTAGAAGCCCATGTCACCACCTTACCTTGGAATTGGAGCCACCAGGGAGTTCACACTTTCTCTCTAGGGGTCACCTATCAAATTGGTGGGGTGCTGCTAGTTGGCTGTTTGGGAGGCAAAAATGCTGGCGCACTCTCACAAATTGCTTACCTAGTTATGGGCTTGACCTTACTACCCGTATTTGCTGAGGGTGGTGGAATTGGCTACGTCAAACTATCCCACTTTGGCTACTTGCTAGGTTTTATTCCAGGGGCGTGGATTTGTGGATATTTTGCCTTTAAAGCTAAACCCAGACTGGAAACTCTAACGTTTAGTTGTTTTTGTGGGTTGTTAACCGTCCACATCTGCGGTATTACTTATTTGATTATCAGTTCTGTTTTACAGTGGCAAGGTACAGAAACTTTGCCTTTAACGCAAGCAATGCTTAAATACTCCTGGTTTGCATTACCAGGACAATTAGCCGTGGTTTGCGCTGTAGTTGTCATAGCATATGTCCTACGCCATCTCATGTTTTACTAGTATGCGTATAAAAAATCATCTCTTCTGGGTTGCGGCTGTGGTGGCTTTTTGCTTAGACCAACTGACGAAATATTGGATAATGCAAACTTTTAACTTGGGACAAACCCAAGCCTTATTACCTGGAATATTTCACTTTACTTATGTCACCAATACTGGTGCAGCTTTTAGTTTATTATCAGGAAAAGTAGAGTGGTTGCGCTGGTTATCATTGGGAGTTAGTCTAGTGTTGATAGCAATGGCATGGTTCGGTCCTGTCTTACATTTTTGGGATCAACTGGGCTACGGTTTGATTTTAGGCGGAGCAATTGGTAATGGGATCGACAGATTTATTCTAGGCTACGTTGTTGATTTTCTCGATTTTCGGTTAATTAACTTTCCAGTATTTAATTTGGCTGATGTCTTTATCAATACCGGTATTGCTTGCCTGCTAATTTCTACTTTTCAAAAAACACCAACTTCTCATCACAGGTAGTGTTAGAAATACTGGTCATTGGTCACTGGTCACTGGTCACTGGTTAATAAAGTAAGGGGTAAGCTAACTTAGTCAACTTACCCCTCACTCTTGATTTTTCAAAGAAGCATCATTTCAAGCAGATTGGTATAAGAATTACACCTAAATACTTAGTTATTTTGAATCACCTGTGCTGGGCTTTTCGGAACCAGAACCTTGAGAAGGAGTGGTTGAACCGCCAGGACCAGTGCTACCTGGAGTGCCGTTATCACCAGGGGTAGAGGTGCCTTCTGGAGTAGTGCTGTCAGGAGCATCTGTACTACCAGGAGTGCCAGGGACTGGAGGCACTGGAGTGATTTGTTGAGTACCAGTACCGCTATCTGGAGTACCTGTTGTACCAGATGGTGAAGCAGGTAGAGTATCACCACCGGGAGGGTTTGTACGAGAAGGATCGGTTGCACCGCCAGGAGGAGTTTGAGAAGGCTCAACTGTACCGCCCGGACCGGTCATGCCGGGAGTGCCGTTATCACCGGGGGTAGATGTACCTTCTGGGGTAGTAGTGTTAGGAGCACCTGTTGCAGGTTCTTTGTTAGTATTCTGAGTGTCTGAACTACCGCTAGAGGGGGTTTGAGTTGCTCCTGTACCACCTGTTTGAGCACACGCAGAATTCAGGGGGAAATTTTGACACAGGATTTTCTTGCCCTCTGGGGAAAGTTTGAATGGTTTAGCAGTAGATGGCTGACCACTTTGAGCAATCCGCTCAAACTTATCTGCTTGGGCAACAGCAACGTTGCTTGAAAACGCTAAAGCAATTGCTGTACCGATGAAGGCTAGATATTTTCCGTTCATACTTCTTAACCTCAACACCTCAACGGAGTACTTCCGCTTATTTAAACAGACAATAGCACATAGAAAATCATCCTAAATGAGGATATATATTTTTGCCTTAAAATATGCTTATGTGTTAGAAAAGAAAGATTTATCATTGGTTGAAAAATTTATGGCGCTTGATGATAGCACATTATTGAGACTTTGGATGATTATTTTTTTGAAAATTGGAGATTCTAAGATGAGCATGACAATGGGAAAAAACAAGCTATAACAAGATAAACCAATGACAAGGTTAATAATAACATCAGTCAACGGATATAGATAGTTAAGTTGAATCGGGAACTGTCAAGTGCAACTAACGTCTTCATAGGCTTATGAGTACAATGGTGGAATACTTGGTATTAAAGACAAAAAACCCCGGTTCTTCACTCATACAAAGTAGTGTCAATAGCAGATGAGTTCCCCCCAACCACCTCAAAAGCCACAAACTTTGCTTGGTCAAATAACTCAAGCAGTACAGACAATTCAAGCTAGAGTAGATTTCTCTAAACTGGCACTCAAGCCTAATGCCAAAGTACCGGAACTCTGGGTGCAGGATGCGGGGACAGATAAAGCAGAGGTATATCCCCTATTGGGCGATCGCTACATACTGGGACGCAGTTCTAAGTCCTGCGATATCGTGGTTCGCAATCCAGTCGTCAGTCAAATTCACCTATCACTTTCAAGGGATTCCAGCCAACGAATTCCCGCGTTTGTCATCAAAGATGAAGAATCTACAAATGGCATTTATCGAGGCAAGCGGCGGGTAAAATCCTTAGAGTTGTGTCATGGTGATGTTCTTACCCTCGGTCCGCCAGAACTAGCAGCTTCAGTCAGATTGCAGTTCGTCAATCCACCAGCCTGGTACGTGAGAGCAGCAGGTTGGACAGGGTTGGGTGTGACTGGCGCAGTTTCTCTAGCGGCACTTGCGATCGGTATTGAATGGTTAAAAGTAAGTGTCAGACCCTTACCAGGTGCAACGCGAGCACCCGTTGTGATTTACGCTCGTGATGGAGAAACACGACTGCGCGAACCACGAACAAACGCCCACATTGATATGAAAAAGTTGCAGGATTTTGGTCCTTATTTGCCTGCAGCAATTGTTGCTTCGGAAGATAGCCGGTATTACTGGCATTTTGGAGTTGACCCGTTGGGAATTTTACGAGCTGTGTTTATTAATACTCGTAGCGGTGATGTCCAACAAGGAGCCAGTACTGTTACCCAACAAGTTGCCCGGAGTTTATTTCAGAGTTATGTAGGTAGACAGGATTCTCTGGGACGGAAATTCCGAGAAGCAGTTGTTGCCTTAAAGTTAGAGACATTTTACAGCAAAGATGACATTCTGCTGACCTATTTAAACAGGGTTTTTTTGGGAGCAGATACATCAGGTTTTGAAGATGCGTCTCGGTACTACTTTGACAAGTCAGCCAAGGAATTAACTCTTGCAGAAGCAGCAACACTGGTGGGAATTTTACCTGCGCCCAACGCCTTCGACTTTTGTGGAGATAGCGATAACAAGCTGAGAACCATAGAATACCGCAATCGCGTACTGAGACGATTGCTGGAAATGGGCAAAGTTAAACAAGATGAGTATAACAGAGCAAGGCGATCGCCCGTTGAGGTGAGTTCTAAAGTTTGCGAACAGCAAGCAAAAACCATTGCTCCTTATTTTTATAGTTATGTCTTCCAAGAACTAGAAAAGATTTTGGGAAAAGAACTAGCAACAGAGGGAAACTTTATTATTGAAACTCAGCTAGACCCACAAATTCAGTCAAAAGCAGAAACGGCGTTACGCAATCAAGTTCGCAGTGCCGGAAAAAATTTGGGATTTTCTCAAGGAGCTATGGTAACTCTTGATACTAGTACAGGCGCGATCTTATCTATGGTAGGTGGTACAGATTACAGAACCAGCCAATTCAATCGCGCCGTTCAAGCAAAAAGGCAACCAGGTTCCACTTTCAAAGTTTTTGCCTATACAGCAGCTATTGAGCAAGGAATTTCGTCAGGAAGGTCTTATTCCTGTGCGCCTTTACGCTGGGGAGGCTTTACTTATAAACCCTGCCGCACGGGGGGGGGAAGTTTGACAGTTTCCACGGGGCTAGCTTTATCTGAGAACCCTATCGCCTTGAGAATTGCTCAAGATGTCGGGCTAGATAAAGTTATATCAACAGCACGACGATTGGGAGTCAAATCCCAGCTAGATGAAGTCCCTGGGTTAATACTGGGTCAGAGCGTGGTTAATGTATTAGAAATGACAGGAGCTTTTGGTGCGATCGGCAACAACGGTGTATGGAACCGTCCCCACGCCATTAGTAGGATACTAGATAGCAGTGATTGCCGCGATCGGAATGACCCAAAGACTTGTCGTGTCATTTATTCATTTGACCAAGATCCGGAAGCAAACAAGCGAGTTTTGTCACCTGAAATTACCGATACAATGGTGCGGATGTTGCGCGGAGTTATAACAAATGGTACGGGTCGCAGTGCAGCTATTGGATTAGGCGAAGCAGGTAAGACGGGTACAACAAATAAAAATGTTGACCTGTGGTTCATTGGCTTTATCCCTCAACGACGTCTAGCCACAGGAATTTGGCTGGGAAACGATAACAATTCTCCAACATCTGGCAGTAGTGCTCAAGCAGCACAACTCTGGGGAAATTATATGGGGAAAATTACTAAGTGAATAGTTGTTAGTTGTTAGTTGTTAGTTGTTGGTTGTTGGTTGTTAACCACTAACCACTAACCACTAACCACTAACTCTTCTACTGTCCGTACCCCTTCCAAGGAGTCACCTCAAGATTACCGTTAGGTTTGAATACCACTTGGAAGTGAGCAAGAGGTTCTTTGCTGTTAGGCGCAGCTACATTTGAACCATAAACGTCTTGGAACATCTTGGGAAGAGGTGTTTGTCGAAAATAGTCAAAAGCGACTTGATTGAGTGGTTCATAATCCGCGATCGTTCCTTCTTTATTGAGGGCTACCCGGTACTTCAAATCTTTTGGAAAAGAAGTTGTATTACTCAAACTCTGGCGGATAGTGTCAGTCAGTTTTTTATTCAGTGTACTGACTGTGTTGGTGTCAGTAATTTTGCTACCTATAACCTCTGGCGTTTTAGTGTATCCTCGCCAAGGGCTAATTTCCAAAATGCCTCGATTTGTAAAAACGACTTTGAATTGGGCTATCGGTTCATTAGTGATGGGACCTCGCGAACCAGCAGGATTATAAAGAAGCTTGGGTAGGGGAGTTTTCGCCACAGCATCATTGGACTCTTTATTAACTGCTTTATAGCCAATAAGGGAACCATCCCCAGCGACACCAACCCGAAAAACGGAGTCCTGAGTCAATGCTGAGCGATTCGCCCATTCTGGATTAATTTGGTTGTAAACTTGGCGTTGCAATGCACGCAAAACTGATGCATCCGTAATTTCGGGAACCGTGTTTAAAAGTGCTTCTAAATCTTTAACTGCAGTTGGGTTTGGAGTAGTAGCAGTTGCTGTAGGTGTGTTTGGAGTTGGTGTGGGGGTTGTAGGATTCACAGATGCAGCAAGGGAAGCAGGTGTGGACGCTGCGGCTGTAGGTGTGGGAGTAAAAGTAGGGCTTGCAGCTATTGGTTCGTTAGGAGTAGGTGTTGGTGTGACAGTAGGAGAAGCAAGATTGTTGGTACGAGATGTCGTGCTGCTAGTCTTTTGTGTATTGTTTTGTTGCGGTGGACGAACTTCAGGTACTGGGATGATACTAAAAGCAACTGCGGCAGCTGCCAAACTAGTGACACCTATACCGACTGGAACTGCCTGCTTGACCAAAGCTTGGCTGAAGTTGCCATATCGTCTGGCAACAGGTTGTACTTTTAATGACAACTCTGGTAGTGTTTGGCTATCAGCAAAAAATTGGTCTATGGCTTCTACTAAATCAAAAAGCTGCACTGTATTTAAATCGATTTCAGTAGCTTGTTGACCGTGAGAATTTGCACCTGTTTCTTGTGATGCGTTCTCATAGTGTACAGTTAATCTGTGGCGATCGCTACTCACTTTTTGTAACTGCACCAATTCTGACTCTGAGTCATGTGCTTGAGCATGGGGTATGTTGCTTAAAAACTCTTGAGCATAGGCACTGACTGCCCTCACCAAGCTTTCAAAAAACTCCCGTCCTCCTGATATAGGTTTTTTATATCCAGATATATAACATTCTGCATTTACCAATATCGATAATTCTGGGCGCAATTCTTGAAGGTGCGCCGCTCTTGTAGCATCACTCAAACCCTCCAAAAGGAGCGTACAATTAGGTAAACTATACTTACGCTGAATATTCATTCCACTTCACCGTCAAATAGACTAATCCAGAACCTTTGCATTCCAGATGTACCGGTACAAAATAAGAGTTGCCCCAACAAATTTATAGCCAGTTCATCTAATTTTTCATCAGAATTTAATGTATTTAACCCAGAGCGCCGGGGATTCATTCGGCTCTTAAAATGCGCTCTAAATCGCTCTAAGTAATTTGAGAGACGCAAATTTTGTTCTAATGGGATTTGTTTTTCAACCATTTGTTGATACACCATTAACAACTGACGAATCATAACGGTCAGGCGTCGTGCTATGTAGCAAGCAATAACTACTAAAGCTTTTGCCTCTGTTACACTCAAGGTACGACGAGTATGTGCTCTTCGCAGAGGATTTGTGCTACGCATCCGCCACAAATTGACTCTATTTTTTACAATACCTTTAAGATCCAACTCTTCAGCAAATGCCAAAATGGCTTCCGAGCCACCAAGCTCCAAAGCCTCAATCGCCAGTAATAAGAAGTCAATTTGCATCCGAGTCCGGCGGGGACAACCCTGTCCCTCAATCACCGGTTCGGGTAAAGAGTCCAGAATCATTGGCAAAGATTTAGAGGTTGGACTATTATAAGACGTTACACTAGCAGAGACATTCATTATAAAGACCTTGTATGACTTTAACAAAGCAGGTAAAACTAATTTAAAATAAGCAAGCCAATTTTTAAAATTCGACTTGGCTCAGTTGTGGCAAATTACCTATCATTACACTACTTACTCTTTTTACACTAACGTTTCCGTATATTAAAATTTAAACTTTATCAAGCATAAATTCACCTGCCTTAGTTCGTCGTGCCATAATTACATCCCTAGCTTGGTGTAGATTCTAGCAATCGTCAATGGATTTTTTGCTGAAAACTCAATACCAAGCGTATGACATTATAGTGTACGATTTTTGCGGTATGTGGTGACCAGTGACCAGTGACCAGTGACCAGTAACCAGTGACCAGTGAATCCCCACTCCCCACTCCCCAATTTTTATGGATTTAAAATCTCTCATTCGTGACATTCCAGATTTTCCCAAACCAGGAATTTTATTTCGCGATATCACAACGCTACTGCGTGACCCAGAAGGGCTGCGCTACACTGTTGACTTATTTGCAGACCAAATCAACGATGCCAACCTTATGGCAGACTATGTGGTAGGGATAGAGTCAAGAGGGTTCATTATTGGCGCACCACTTGCTTATAAATTAGGAGCAGGTTTTATTCCTGTCCGCAAACCGGGCAAACTACCAGCAGAAGTTCACTCTATTGAGTATGCACTTGAGTATGGTACGGATTGTTTGGAAATCCATAAAGACGCTTTACAATCAGGTTGCCGAGTTCTCGTAGTAGACGATCTAATCGCCACTGGTGGCACGGCCTCTGCAACAGCAAAACTTGTAAAACAAATTGGCTGCGAACTTGTCGGTTTTGGGTTTATCATCGAGCTACGGGATTTACAAGGACGAAAACATTTGCCAGATGCACCAATTATTACTCTTGTGGAATATTAGTGACCAGTGACCAGTGACCAGTGACCAGTGACCAGTGACCAGTGACCAGTGACCAGTGACCAGTGACCAGTGACCAGTGACAAATGACTACTTCAAAAATCTCCTTGGAAGCGAGCCGCGATTGGGTGACAAGAGTGGTCACCAGCGACACATTTCTTTACATAATGAAGCGGCTATTGCAGGCGGTGCTAACTTTGTTTTTGGCTGCGGCGTTGTCGTTTTTTATTATTCAACTAGCACCAGGAGATTATGTAGATACGCTCAGGCAAAACCCTAAAATATCTCCAGAACGAATTGAGGAACTCAGGCGGCAATTCGGTCTTGATAAGTCGTGGCCAGAGCAATTTGGACTTTGGCTGTGGCGAATCCTGACAAAAGGAGATTTTGGGACAAGCTTTGTTTACCAACGCTCGGTATCATCACTTTTGTGGGAGCGCGTACCAGCCACTTTGCTACTAGCTGTCTCCTCTCTGATTGTAACATGGGCGATCGCCATCCCTTTAGGTATTATTGCTGCCGTCAAACAAAATCAATGGGTTGACCGAATTTTTCAAGTCATCAGCTACGTTGGTCAAGGTTTCCCCAGCTTTGTGACTGCCCTGTTTCTGCTGATTTTTGCTCAAAACACCTCACCTGTTTTTCCAGTAGGTGGAATGACTAGCATCAATTTTACTGAGTTAACATGGTTTGGTCAGATATTAGACATTAGCTGGCACATGATTTTACCAACGATCGCACTCAGTGTTACTAGTTTTGCAGGCTTGCAACGTATTACTAGAGGAGAGTTGTTGGATGTATTGAGACAAGATTACATTCAAACAGCCCGTGCCAAAGGATTACCAGAAAACCGAGTGATTTACGTTCATGCCCTCCGCAATGCCATCAACCCCTTGATTACTTTATTAGGTTTTGAACTTGCCAGTTTATTAAGTGGTGCCTTCATTGCCGAATATTTCTTTAACTGGCCTGGTTTGGGAAGGTTAACCTTACTAGCAGTGCAATCCCAAGATTTATATTTAGTAATGGCAAGTTTAGTCATGAGTGCTGTATTGCTAAGCATTGGTAACCTAGTCGCAGACTTGCTATTAAAAATCGCTGACCCCCGCATTCGCTTAGAAAATTTAAATTAGTTAGTTGTTAGTGATGTAGGACAGGCGTCTCGCCTGTCATCGTTAGTAGTTAGTGGTTAACTACTAACCACTAACCACTAACCACTAACCACTAACAAACTTATGTTCTCTGACGTTTATTACTTATTACGCTCAAAAGCCGACGGTCGTTATCTGGTAGCACGTCCTAATCCCGATGATGCTTCAACATATTTACTATTGTTTCGCGAAAACTTTGATGCTTTGAGTTACCTCAACGCCCATGCGGCAGAAGTTGCAAACCGCTTTTCAGTTGAATCGCTTCCTAGTGCTCAATTAGGAAGTTTACTTCAACGCTGGGGTTTTACGGGTGTAGGTATTGTTTCCGATCCACTAGTACCTAATATTGAATTTTTGCAGCAGAAGTAAAAATTATTAAAACACTTCTAAAGTTTCAATTTGGCGAATCATCAAGTTTGTAAAGAGAGCGTAATTCATTTAGATTGCTAACTGTTCTCAAACCTGCCTTAATTGCTTCTAAAACTTCTACATCCTTAATTTCAGATATTTCTGGTAAAAGCTGTAATCCTTCGTTACCAAATTTCAACTCCAAGCCTAGTTCAATAGCTGATAACAAGCCTCGCTGCTTCTCCTGTTTAATAGTTCGATTAATTATCATTTGTTCAAAATTAGTAATATATGGCATTTGTCTCTCCTGCTGATACTCCTTAATTTCTTGCAAAAAACTCGCTTCCACTTCTTCTGGAAGTACCATTACCCAATTGATAAATCGAAACAAATTGAGGACATCTTGTCTTTGATAGCCTCGTTCGTAAAGTCGTCTTGTAAGATAAAACTTCCAATATTTGCGACTTTCTTGGTCATTGCGAGTTTCTTGTGCTTTCAAGTGAGCCATGACAACAGTAGCAAAAGGATTGTCTGTGTTTTCCAGTACTTGCCACTGCTGTTTATAGTCTATCAACTTAATCACAGGAAATTTAAAACTGATTGCACAACCCCAGAGTTGAGACTCAAATGTATTAGGTCTCCAACCAGAACGTTCATCGCTTAACACTGCCATGCTAACAACTTGACGATTATATCTGTCGCGAATCCGGTAGTTATAAACAAACATTCGCTCAGCAAAATTCGATTCTTCTTGGTTCTGAATCTCCACATGGACAAGTACCCAAGTTTCATCACCACTTGTTCGCCAAACTTTGACTAACTTATCTGCCAAGCGTCTACCAAGTTCTGCATCCCTGACAATTTGTTGCAGTTCAGTGTCCAGAAACTCATAACCTCTTGTCCAATCAATTTCAGCATGAACTTGTGGGAAGAAAAAAGCAATGAATTCCGCAAAATATTTATCTAAAGACTCTTTCCAAGGACTATCATAGTCCGCTCGTTGTTCTGTCATGAAAGCTAGAGTATATCCACTACGTGCAGTCAGTAGATTCTCTCATAGTTTAGCTAAATTTTGTATAATATAAATAATCTTCAATAAAAATACAGACGCAGATAATTGTCCAAAAATTATCCGCGTCCATCTGCGTTCATCTGCGGTTCAAAACACCTAAACCGACGTTTTTTCCAACACCAACTTAGAACCCTTAAGCGGTTCGGGAACTAGAACAGGATATTTTCCTGTAAAGCAAGCAGAGCAAAAGCTACCAGATTCTTCTCGCGTTGCTTCTATCATGCCATCCCAACTTAGGTATGCCAGAGTATCCACCTCAAGTTGCTTGGCAATTTCTTCAACTGACATCCGGGCTGCAATCAAATGATCTTGACTATCAGTATCAATCCCATAAAAACAAGGGTGAGTCACCGGAGGAGAAGAAATTCGCATATGCACTTCTAGCGCACCAGCATCACGCAAAGCTTTAACCAGTTTGCGGCTTGTAGTTCCCCTAACAATAGAGTCATCGATAATCAGAACCCGTTTGCCATACAGCACGTCTTTCAGGGGATTTAGTTTCATGCGGATACCCAATTCCCTCATACTTTGTGTAGGTTGAATAAAAGTACGCCCCACATAGCGATTCTTAATCAGCCCTTCCGCATAGGAAATACCAGAGATTTGTGAGTAGCCAATTGCAGCAGGAATACCAGAATCAGGGACACCAATTACTAAATCAGCATCAACAGGAGATTCTTGAGCTAATCGCCGTCCCAAACGCATTCTGTAGCTGTACAAGCTTTCTTCATGCATAACGCTATCGGGACGGGCAAAGTAAATCATCTCAAAAATACACAGTTTCCTTTGCGACTTGGGAGTCCATTGAAATGATGCTAAACCTTCCTCATTAATCCAAACCACCTCTCCCGGTTCCACATCACGCAGGTATTCAGCACCAATAATATCTAGGCCACAAGTTTCAGAGGCGAGAACGTAACGGACTGGATTCCCTTCTAAAGTGCCAATCACAAGAGGACGAATACCGTTGGGATCGCGGACTCCCATCATCCCACTGGGAGTTCCAATGACTAAACTAAAGGCTCCTTGACAACGATGAAATGCCCGAATAGCACCTTCTAACCAATCTTTACCCGCATTGACTTCTTCCGCGATCGCAAAAGCAATCATTTCGGAGTCAGTGGTTGACACGAGATTGCAGTTGTTGTTCACCAACTCCTCGCGTAGTTGTCCCGTATTGACTAAATTACCATTATGTGCAAGTGCCAGAGAACCCAAACGAGTTTCAACCACAGCAGGCTGAGCATTGACTTTGCGACTCGAACCCGTTGTTGAATAGCGAGTATGACCGACGGCTAGACTTCCTACCAAATCTTGCAAAACTGACTCGTTAAAGACTTGGGAAACCAACCCCATGTCTTTATGTAAATGAACTCTTTCACCCTCAAATGTGGCGATCCCAGCCGATTCTTGACCCCGGTGCTGGAGAGCATACAATCCAAAGTAGGCTAGTTTTGCAACGTCTTGTTCTGGTGCGTAAATACCAAAAACACCGCAAGCTTCTTCTGGTTTATCCGGGCGATTTTCTTCGTTATTCATTAAGTTATTGAGCGACTCTGGATGGTCTGCATGGGCGGAATGCTTGGGGATCATGCTGGCTATGCTCCTGATGAGGTGTTAAATTTTTGGGGATATATTAAGAGGATAGTCGGAGAAGTCTTAAAAAAACCTTAACCATCCATTAAAACAGTATTGCAGTCCTTATCAGGAACGCCAATAGCCTGAGAAGAAAGGAGTTGATATTTTGATTTTTTCCTCCTTACAACTCATTCTTTTCTAACTAGAGGAAGTATTCTGGATGGTCAAACGTCTTTCAAGCGCGTTGAAATAGCGATCGCTTACATCATCTATGCTAACGCTAACTAAAGTTTGGTCATCAGTTGTTAAAACCCGCAAACCCAATTGGGATTTTCCCACCTTGCCAAGTTTTTGCCAGTGATTAGCTACTTGTCCCCCTAAGAAAGTCTCCCAGGTTTCTTGTTGTTCTAATGCAACAGAGACTACAATTCGCGCACCACCCTCACCAAAAAGCACTTCATCCCAACGGAGAGAGAAAAAATCTCCTGCTTGGTCATTAGCTGATATTGATAACTTAATTTCCGCACCAAGTTTAGCTGTAATACAACATTCAGCAAGAGCAACAGCCAATCCACCCTCAGCACAATCATGAGCCGAACGAATCCAACCCCGACGAATACCTTCACGACAAACTTGTTGTATTTGACGTTCCAATTCAAAATCCACTTTTGGTGGTTTACCAGCCACAGTAGAGTGGACAGTTGCTAGATACTCCGAACCACCCAATTCGATTTTGGATTTTAGATTTTGGATTTTGGATTGGGGGATTTCGGATTTCGGATTTTGGATTTTGGATTTTGGATTTACAGGTAAACCCAAAAGATAAATAATATCGCCTTCTGCTTGCCAAGCTTGACCGCAAATTTGAGTAAGATCCGGAATCAATCCCACCATACCCACAACAGGAGTAGGGTATATGGGTTGTGGGTTTCCTTGAGAATCAAGAGTTTCATTGTAGAGAGAAACATTACCACCAGTCACTGGAGTTGCGAGTTCGCGACAAGCTTCAGCCAAACCGCGACAAGCTTCTGCTAATTGCCAGTAACCAACAGGCTTTTCCGGGCTGCCAAAATTTAAATTATCAGTTACAGCCATTGGTTCTGCCCCCACACAACTGAGATTGCGTGCAGCCTCAGCCACAACTGCCTTAGCTCCTTCATAGGGATCGAGGTAAACATAACGGGGATTGCAATCAACTGTAGCCGCTACGGCTGATTTTGGATTTTGGGATTTGGATTTTGGATTTTGGCTCGGAGATTCTTTCTCTTTCCCCGACTCCCCACTCCCCACTCCCCACTCCCCCTCCTGAGGGCGCAACCGCACAACAGCAGCATCAGCACCGCCCGGTAACAGAACAGTGTTATTCTGTACTTGATGGTCGTATTGACGATAAACCCAGCGTTTGGAAGCAACAGTTGGCGTATCTAGTAACGTCAACAAAATATCATTCCAACTGTAGAACTGCCCCTGAATCTCAATACCCGCAGCAGTACAAGGCGGCAAAGCTTCAGAAGTCCACTCCCAAGCTTTTTGAGCGTATTCCGGTGGTTCTGCCAACAATTCTCGATGATATAGTGGCGTATTTTCTGCCAAAGCTTGAGCAGGAATTTCTGCAGCCACTTCTCCTTGAAATAAAATTCTAACAATAGGTTCGGCAATGACAGTTCCTGCAACAACTGCTTGCAATTCCCAACGATGGAAAATATCAATTAACTCTTGTTCGCGTCCCTTATGGGCAACAAACAGCATCCGTTCTTGCGACTCAGAAAGCAAGTACTCGTAAGGAACCATTCCCGTTTCCCTAACAGGAATTTTATCTAAATCGAACTCAATCCCCACACCCCCCTTGGCTGCCATTTCTGAGGTAGAACAGGTGATCCCAGCAGCGCCCATATCCTGTGCAGCCACAACAGCGCCTGTTTTAAACGCCTCCAAACAAGCTTCAATTAATGATTTTTCCAGAAAAGGATCGCCCACTTGCACTGCAGGACGGTCATCCATAGACTCTTCACTCAGTTCCGCACTGGCAAAACTTGCACCTCCCATACCATCGCGTCCGGTCGTAGAACCTACGTATAGTACGGGGTTTCCTATACCAGATGCACCAGATTTTACAATTTCTGTTGTCTCCATCAATCCCAGTGCCATGACGTTCACAAGCGGATTATCAGAATAAGCAGGGTCAAAGTATACTTCACCGCCAACAGTGGGAACGCCAACGCTATTACCATAGTGAGAGATTCCGGCTACCACCCCACTAAACAGCCGTTGTGTTTTAGCATCCTCTAAGGAACCAAAGCGTAAGGAGTTGAGAACAGCAATGGGACGCGCACCCATTGTGAAGATATCGCGAAGAATGCCGCCCACACCTGTTGCTGCGCCTTGAAAGGGTTCAATAGCAGAGGGATGGTTGTGAGATTCAATCTTAAACGCAAGTCGCAAACCATTATCTAAATCGACAACACCTGCATTTTCACCCGGACCAACGAGAATGCGAGGTCCTGTTGTGGGAAATTGTTTGAGTAAAGGGCGAGAATTTTTGTAGCAACAATGTTCGGACCACATTACACCAAACATACCCAGTTCGGCTTTATTGGGATGGCGTCCCAATCGTCGCACAATTTCTTCATATTCTTCTGGTTTTAAACCTTCATCAGCTATTTCTTCAGGAGAAAAAGGAGCAGAGGAGATGCTGGTCATGGAAATACGCACCAAGGGGACAGAGGTTTATTTTAGCGATTTGTGAACCTTTTGCGTCATTAAAGTCACCTGCTATTTCTTGTGGTACGGGCATCTTGCCCGTCTCATGTCAGAAAAATTTTAAGTACAGTAGCTAGAGCATTGGTCTATTAGTCACAAAGGAGGCAAAAAACCTGGTTTCTATGAGTCGGAAAGCTTGATATCTCGTATGCTCAACTTGAAGAAACCGGGTTTTTGAGATTACTGGACTGATGCTCTAGGACTAAAGCCCACTCACACGTTTAAAAACACGTCTTCTTTTCTAACCAAAGCTTCAAATAACTAAGCATATATTCAAGTATTTTCCCCATTATTAATAAAAAATCCTGCAAAATATAATAATTATCATCAAACAAGCCGAAAAATCAACCACTTGTAAGATGTAAAATGTTTTAGTGCTACATTAGTAGTATAATTAAATCTGTAAAGAGTTATGAATACGGTTACAATTCAACTTACTGACGAGCATTTGTTAAAACTGCAAGAAACAGCTACTCATCTTGGGATGTCGTTAGAAGAATTAGTACTGAAGAGTGTTGAAGAGTTACTGGAGCGGTCAGAAGTGACTTTTAAAGAAGCTACAGATTATGTTCTTCAAAAAAATTCTGAACTGTATCAACGGTTAGCCTAATGCGTTATCTAACTCTAACCGAGATTGTAGAACTTTATCACCGTGTAATTGAGCAATCTGGTGGTTCTGTAGGTATTGCTAATACAGGTGGATTAGAGTCAGCTATAGCTCAACCGCAGATGACCTTTGGTGGAGAAGAACTTTATCCTACCATTATTGAAAAAGCATCAGCACTTTGTTTTTCTTTGATTAAAAACCATCCTTTTATAGATGGTAACAAACGTATTGGTCATGCTGCAATGGAAGTTTTCCTTATCTTAAACGGCTATGAGATTAACGCAGCAGTGGACGAACAAGAACAGGTGATTTTACAAGTAGCTTCTGGTCGGTTAAGTCGGGATGAATTTACTGAATGGCTTCGCAGTCATATAACTCCTAGACCATAGCAATCCTAATTGAATTGCGAGAAAATACTTAATTTCTCATGAATGATTTAGGATTGCTTGTATAGTGCCATACTTGAAAACGTGAGGGATTATTAGTTTGGTGAAAACTACCCAAGTATTTCCACTATTTCTTAACAGAAAAACATGAATGGGTAGGTATTCTTTATTCTTCTAAAGAACCCTAAGATTATCGAAGAATTTACACCATAGCCGAGATACTCCTTTCCCGCCCAAAGATGACTTATTTAAATGAACCGCAAAGACGCAAAGGACACGAAGAAAGAGGAGAAGAAGATAGGTAATCTTATAGCGGGAAGGGAGTAAGATAGAAGAAATCAGACAGACCAATGTACTTACCAGTGTTGGTGACATAACTGCCAGAGTCTGCTAATGCTCATGATGTTTCATTTGAATTTACTGTGGAAATACGTATTTTCCTGGGTAAAGCCCAAGGTCATGGGGTGCATTTAAGTATTTTCAACATTTCAACTATAAAGACTATTTCATACAATAGAAATTAGCTTGAGTAAAGCATGAAATTTTAAGTAATTGTTGGTACAGCAATTTTACTTACAATGGTGTTCGGAATGCGCTAGCTTCCGTATCCAACCATTGCAGACAAGTGTCATGCTTGCTTTAGTTAATGAAATTCTAATTTTTTTGGGTGTTACTACAGTAGTACTTAACAGAATTGTTACAGAAAACCTAAAGATTGGATTGGTGGTTTATCGCACAACAAAAATTATAGAAATGCTAGGGAATCAATTTTAGCTTGACAATTCCAATATATTAACACTAGAACACACTTACTTATTTACCAGCATGAAGTAGCTTCCGTAAACTTTAACTTTAAAAAAGCAAAGGTAAAAGATGGAAAGCCGCTATGTATATTATTTTTTCATCCATTCTGATGTACGTAGGTCATAATGGCTACTTACTTAGAAAAACAATTTTATTGTAATACAAACTACATTTTTAGATCTAAAATAGTGGTAATGCACCTTAGACTTATAAAGTTGAACTTGTCAGTATAGTCTACTGCAAATAATTGTGGTGATGACAATCACCAGTGCTCATGATTAAGATCCTATTCTTCATACAGTCAAATTGGGAGAATACAAACAACTGAACTCTAGCCGAGTCATTAATAGGGAACACACTAATTGCCGACAGCCCAACAGATGGACTGTCGGCTTTTTGTTTTAGGGTTAGTTGCCCCAACAAAATTTCCCCACAACCCGCTAGTAACCTGACAGAAAACCTGCCATAGCCACCACCAGGTGTGGGGAAAATCCAGCTAATATAGATGTATTAGTGATGCCGATCGCTAAGTACTAGGACATTGCTTGGATAATGTAATCAAAGTAAGGAGCGGCTTCTACAGCATCATCTGTGTTAAGTAAGTCAAGAGAAGCTTTCTTCAGACAGCTGATAGCTTCTACCATTCCAGGTACCGGTACGCCGAGCGAGTTGTACATTTCTCTGACACCAATTAAACCAATTTTTTCAATTGGTTCTTTGTCACCAGAAAGTACCCCATAAGTAATTAGGCGCAGGTACCAGCCAAAGTCACGGACACATAGAGCACGCTGGCGATCGCCGTAAGCATTGCCACCTGGAGCAATAAAATCGGGACGCTTTTGCCAAAGCTGCTTGGTAGCTTCCTGAACTATCTTTTTCTCATTTTCGGCTAGGATACCGACAATGCGAATCCGTTGTACGCCAGTTTGCAAATAGTCTTTGATATTCTTGAGTTCGCCACTGCTAGGATAACGCAGTTCGTCATCGGCTTTGAGAATAACTTGGCTTACTACAGTCATGGTTAGTTATCGCGTAGGACGTGATTTTATTTTATTATTTGCTAGTTTAACGAGTCTTGAGGACATAAATAAAGGGGAGTGGGGAATGGGGAACTCGGGGCCCCCTCTGGGGATAAGGGGCAATGGGGAACTCGGGGCCCCCTCTGGGGATAAGGGGCAATGGGGAACTCGGGGCCCCCTCTGGGGATAAGGGGCAATGGGGGACACTAACCACCAACCACTAACAACTAACCACTAACAACTAACCACTAACGACTAACTACTATGTGGAAACAAGGCGAATTTATTGAAGTAGAGATTGCGGACTTAACTGATACTGGTGATGGTGTCGGACGGTGGAACGATCGCGTCGTTTTTGTACCGGATACCGTACCTGGCGATCGCGCTGTTGTCCGTCTGGTTTACGTCAAACCCAGCTATGCTCGCGGACAAATTCAACAGCTGCTAGAACAATCACCCCACCGCATTCGACCTAGTTGTATCGTCGCTGACAAGTGCGGTGGCTGTCAGTGGTTACATATTGATTATCAATATCAAATTGAAGCCAAGCGCCATCAGGTTATTCAAGGTTTGCAACGTATTGGCGGTTTTGCTCAACCACCAGTAGATCCAATGCTGTCTGGTTCGCAATGCTTGGGTTATCGTAACAAAGCGACATATCCCGTAGGATTATCTCGTACAGGACTTGTCCAAACAGGTTACTACCAAAAAAGCAGCCACCAATTAATTAACTTAAATCAATGCCCCGTACAAGATCCCCGATTAAACCCCTTGCTGTTGGAAGTTAAACAAGACATTCAAAAACATGGTTGGCAAATTTACAACGAGCACAATCATACAGGTTTAATACGCCATCTCGGTTTACGGATTGGTCGCCATACAGGGGAAATGTTGCTGACTTTAGTGGTTAAAGATTGGAATCTACCTGGAATTTACGACCAAGCGCAAGAGTGGTTAGATCGCTATCCTCATTTAGTAGGAGTGTGTGTAAACCGCAATCCAGAACGCACCAATGCTATTTTTGGGGAGGAAACCCGTTGTCTTGCTGGTGTTTTTTACTTAAAAGAACAATTTGCCGGACTAGAATTTCACGTGCGAGTCGATACGTTTTTCCAAATTTATACGGAAACAGCAGAAGCGTTGTTGCAGGTCATTGAGTCAGAACTCAATTTACAAGGAAGTGAAGTGCTATGTGACGCTTATTGTGGTATTGGAACATTAACTCTACCTTTAGCCAAAAAAGCACGGCAAGCTGTGGGATTGGAACTTCAAGCAGAAGCAGTAGAACAGGCGAATTTAAACGCAAAACTTAACGGTATTGAGAATGTCATATTTCATACTGGTTCGGTAGAAGAATTACTGCCCAACATGGACATCTCACCAGATATAGTTTTGCTTGACCCTCCACGCAAAGGATGCGATCGCTCTGTTATCGAAACCTTACGACAATCGAAACCTCCTCGCATTGTATACGTCAGTTGTAAGATAGCCACCCTGGCTCGTGACCTCAAATTACTTTGTGAGGATGGATTGTATACGCTGACACGAGTGCAACCTGCAGATTTCTTTCCACAGACAGCCCACGTAGAAGCAGCAGCGTTCCTCACATTATCAACCTTGCTCTGAATTCCCTTGTCTTTAACAAAAACTCAAAAACAAAATTTATGGATCGTTATAGGCGAGAGATGCTATTATAGAATTAAGCTAAAAATATGATTCCTTTTGTGCAATTCATTTTGCACAAAGCAGTAAAAAGCAATGTCTCTCTTGGAGTTATGAATCGAGTTGTCTGGCTTATGCTCAGCAATAAAAGGAGTATAAGTATGCTCTTTTATACACAATAATAATTACCTGATTTTATGATTGGTGCTCACTAGCTGTACTGTGCATAATCAACTCATGCCCTTTAAGAGAGTCTATGCGCCCTAGCATTTTCAAAATTTAGTTCAACAGACGCAAGTTTGAAGGCAACACGACCACCTCACACAAGATCAGGGTGCCTGTGACAGCAAACTGATGTCTAGCTAACTCTGAAAGCTACGGGGTTCCTCACTGTGATTAATATCTCGCTCCGTCCAACAGGACGTAATTGGGGTACAATTAGTTTCGCCTCAACACTATATCTTTGTCCAATATTAGACTTATTATTGGCAGAGATTCCGTCAATGTTACAAGCCGAATTGCGCCTTGGGCTTCAAGAAGCTCTAGTGAATGCAGCCAAGCATGGTAATAATCTCGATCCTGGGAAAACAGTTATAGTTCGATTCTCCTTGATTGACAATCAATACTGGTGGATTATATCAGACCAAGGAAATGGCTTCATGCCCTCAGATCCTTGTCATGAAGATCCCACAGAGTATTTACCACCTGACGAGTCCGAAAATGGTCGCGGCTTGTGTATTCTGCATCAAGTTTTCGATCAAGTGGAGTGGAACAGGAAAGGGACAGAGTTAAGATTATGCAAACAATTAGAACATAGAGCTAAATTATCTTTAAGACGTTAATTAGGGAGTGGGGAATGGTGAGTGGGGAGTGGGGATAGTTTTTTGCTTCATTCCCTACTCCCTACTCCCTACTCCCTACTCCCTCCATTCCCATGAGTTGGACAAGGTGGAGCTGAAAGAGATTTATCCAACCAACCGCTTGCTTGTTGGAGTTTTTGCAAAGCTTCCTCAGGGTTGTCTTTGAGGAGAAAGACGAGAGCGGCTGCGGCTTGTTCGCCAGCACGAACTTTGCGGTTAGACTTAAGGCGATGCCAATCGTTAGGCGAAATACTCAGCCTCTCCATAAGGGCTTGGGCTAATTCTAAAGTACTAAATTGACTCAGGTCATTAGTTTTGGGGATCTGGGTTGATGGAGACATGATATAAGTGCTCGAGTGAGTTATTATAGACAAATTTAGCCTGAGTGTTGGCAGAATCACATATAATAATAGCCTAATACTTATATATGAAACCGTATCAAAAACCATCTGAACCGCCAACGGATGGGGAAAATTCAGAACCAGAATTGGAAGAGCAACTCTTGGAAGTGGAGCAAGCACTTGCTGCATTCAAAGAACGTTACAATCAAGTGCAAGCAGATCGATCGCATCAACAAGAATTGCAACAGCACCTTGACGAATTGCATCAGAGCAAACAGCCCGGAATGAAAACGGAGTTAAGGCAAATTCAACAGCAACTAGAAGAACTAGAACTCAGATTGGAAAGCAAGTTATTCTCTTGGAAAAATTTAAAAGAACCTTTCTGGATGGCAGTTCGCTTTGGGGGATTGGGCGTTATCATAGGCTGGTTATTAAAGTAAATTTGTTGGAAGATATGGTCAAGCAACGGATTACAGAAGTATTGCGAAATGGTCAACCTGATGAATCTTTGGTAGTTCAAGGCTGGGTTCGGACAAAACGGGAATTAAAAGGTTTTGCTTTTATTGAAGTTAATGACGGCTCATCCTTGGCTAGTTTGCAAGTCGTAATCAATGAAGATTTGCCAGACTACGACAGTATTTTGAAACAGATCAACACAGGTGCGTCAGTAGAAATTGCAGGAGTATTGGTTGCTTCCCAAGGAAAAGGGCAGCGCGTAGAGTTAAAAGCTAATCAGGTTACAGTATACGGAGGAGCCGATCCCGATACATATCCCCTGCAAAAGAAACGTCATTCCTTTGAGTTTCTCAGAAGCATCGGACACTTGCGATCGCGAACCAATTCCTTTGGTGCAGTTTTCCGAGTCAGAAATGCATGCGCTACAGCCATTCACCAATTCTTCCAAGAACGTGGTTTTTTGTGGATACACACACCCATCATCACCGCCAATGATTGTGAAGGTGCAGGTGAACTGTTCAGCGTCACCAGTTTAGATTTAAAAGATGTGCCTCGAAAGGAAACCAAAGCTGTAGATTACAGTAAAGACTTTTTTGGTAAGCCAACATACTTAACAGTAAGCGGACAGCTACAAGCCGAAGTGATGGCGACGGCGTTTACAAACGTCTATACCTTTGGTCCTACCTTCCGTGCAGAAAATTCCAACACATCCCGTCACCTTGCAGAATTTTGGATGGTAGAACCAGAGATGGCATTCTGCGATCTCAAAGGAGATATGGATTTAGCAGAAGCATTTCTCAAGCACATATTCAAATATGTGATGAAAACCTGCGCCGAAGATATGGAATTTTTTAACCAACGCATTGATAACACTGTTATAGCAACGGCAGATAACATTATTAATAATGAATTTGAGCGTGTAACTTATACAGAAGCTATCAAACTATTAGAGAAAGCTGACGTTAAATTTGATTATCCAGTCAGTTGGGGACTGGATTTACAATCAGAACACGAGCGTTACTTAGCCGAACATCTGTTCAAAAAGCCAACCATCGTCACCAATTACCCAGTGCAAATCAAAGCTTTCTATATGCGCTTGGACGATGATGAAAAAACCGTAGCCGCAATGGACATTCTTGCACCCAAAATTGGTGAAATCATTGGTGGTTCCCAAAGGGAAGAACGCTTAGAAATTTTAGAACGTCGCATACTTGCTCAAGGGATGAAGCCAGAGGATTTGTGGTGGTATCTAGATTTGCGCCGCTTTGGTACTGTTCCACACGCGGGTTTTGGGCTTGGTTTTGAAAGACTCGTGCAATTTATGACGGGGATGGGCAATATCAGAGATGTCATCCCCTTCCCACGCACACCTGAAAGCGCTGAATTTTAATCGGGTTCGTGATTTTTGCAATAAAACAATGGTGCAAGATTAGGAGAAATCCAAAATTAAAATGTAGGGGCGCAAGGCATTGCGCCCTTACGATGCTATGATTTTTTAATTGAAAGTCTCTTAGGCATTAAGCCTCTTCCTCCCAATCCTCAATCTGCAACCCATTCACTCTATTAAATTCACGGACATTATGCGTAACTAATATTAAATTATTCGCCAAAGCAATTGCCGCAATTTGCAAATCATTGGGACCAATTGGCGTACCCGTAGCAGCTAATTCAGCCCGAATTCTCCCAGCTACCCTTGCGGCTTGTGGGTCTAAAGATATAATAGTAAACTGATTAAAAAAGCGTTGTAATATTTCTAAATTTCTTTCCTGTTGGGCGCTACGATACGCCCCATAATAAAGTTCTAATTGGGTAATTGTGGAAACATAAATATCCTCTGGCTGTTGGGCTGCAAGTCGAGTTGTTACTGTAGAACTGCTATTATTTATTAAGCGAAT
This sequence comes from Scytonema hofmannii PCC 7110, assembly GCF_000346485.2. Taxonomy (NCBI): domain Bacteria; kingdom Bacillati; phylum Cyanobacteriota; class Cyanophyceae; order Nostocales; family Scytonemataceae; genus Scytonema; species Scytonema hofmannii. Next base: position 6,972,151 of record NZ_KQ976354.1, on the reverse strand, counting down.
GCAAACATTTGAGTCAAGAAGATAAGTCAAAATAGCTGCTCCCTTGTCTCATACTCTCCTTGTTCTGGTCTTTGTAGCGGTTCTCCCACCCAACCGCCAATGACTTCTTCAAAAAAACCAGGCATCCAGCCTCGTTGTTGTGGTATAACTCTATGAATTGTTACTGTCACCTCGATTTCTGTATCTGTCATTTCTACTGGAATATCAAGGTGTAATACTCCATCTTTTCCGACACGCGAACGTAATTTTATATTTTGCATTGTTTTACTCCGTTTTGTGTACGTATCCCACTTGCAGCTTTCTGTAAAATCCTAGCGCACCTTCCAAGGTGTGTAATCTTATTCTATTCTGCCTTGATAACTTAATTCATTTGCTGTAGTTGCGATCGCCTCTCTTTCCAAACGACACAACCTGACTCGTTCGATAATTTTCGCCCCCATTTTTTCGTAAAACTTGACTGCTGGCAAATTATTGGCTCTAACTATCCAATCAATTCTTGCACCTCCCATATTTTCATTTATTCGACACAAATGATTTATCAATGCTGTCCCAACTCCACAATGGCGGTATTCAGCTTTAATGTATAGATCGTCCAACCAAATTCCAGGCTTAGCAAGAAAGGTAGAGTAGATTCGGTGATAGCTTGCAAATCCAATTGCATTTTCATCAATCTCAGCCAACAAAATAAAAGCAAGAGGATTCTGACAAAATATTGTATCTTCTAGTTTCTGAGGCGTTGCTTCCAAAGAATCGAGACATCCATCAAACTCAGCCTTCAGTAAAATAAGCTCCATAATAGTCGATATATCATCTGTTGTCGCGTGTCTAATTAAAATCTGTTGCTCATTCATATATTGTTCCTCTCTCTTCTCTTCGTGCTCTTTGCGTCTTTGCGGTTCATAAAAATAAATAATCTCTATTCAAACTTACGTTGCATCCTCAACTCAACAAACTTAAACCCAATCCAATTAAAAACAGGAATCAGATACAAATAAACCGCATAAGGAATAAATCCCGAATCAGTCATTAAAACAGTCGCCGGAACTAAACCAGCAATATTCCAGGGAACAAGAGGTGCAAGCACAACAGCAGTATTTTCAATATCGATCGCAAGTTGATAATGGCTCATTTTTTCCTGCTCGTACTTGTCTTTCATAAGTTGATAAGTCATGAGAATAGCAAGTGTTTGAGTACAACCAAAAGCAGCAGATACCAACCCAACTGCAATAGTGCTGAGAAACAAGCCACTTTTAGAAGAAATTCTTCTGAAGAGTTTTTCTACAGATGCTAGTGTCTTTGTCCCAACGATAATTCCTACAAGAAATGTGGAAATAATGACAACTAATGAAACTCTCAGCATTGATACAATGCCTCCTCCAGTGAGAGCTTCAGCAAGTTGAGTTTGTGAATGTAAATGAAATCCAAAGACAATAACTTGAAACATTTGTAACCAGGAATAATTTTGAACAAAGATTCCTAGAAATAATGCGATCGCAATACTAATCGCCAGCGTAACTTTCACCTCTATCTTCATGAGACAAAGGAAGAAAACAGCAAGAGCAGGACACAAGACTAGAAAGTTGATGTCAAAGATTTGAGGAATTTCTGCCAGCAAATTATGACTCGTAGCTTGAATGGGATTGCCAAGGGAAAGAAAAAAGTAAACTATGGTAGAAGCGATGAATGGAAACCAAGCAGTCGTCATGAGATATGCGAGGTTTTTATATAGATTGGTTTTGGTAAGACTTGCAATCAAATGAGCGCTAGAAGACATAGGGGAACATCTGTCTCCAAAATAGGCTCCTGCAATAATAGCTCCAGCAATAATGTGAGGATCGATGTTTCCTTCTTTTGCCATAATCATGAGTGCGACACCTACAGTGCTGACAGTCCCAAAGGAAGTCCCTAGAAGTACGGAAATAATACAGGTAAGAAGAAAGGCTGAAAGAATAAAGTATTGAGGATTGATGAATTGAGTTCCATAATAAACCAATGCTGGAATTGTTCCAGATGCCATCCAAATTGATGTGACAACTCCTATAAGTAATAAAATTGTGATGATGGAAAAAGCTTTTTGACTGCTGATATAACCCATTTTTAACAGGCTTGCGAAAGGAAAGCCTTGGTAAGTAAAGGTGACCAGCAGTATGACTAAAGATAGACCGAGAGAATAAGCAACAAAATATCCTTTAGTCACGCTAACCAATAAAATCACAAAGCAAAGCGTGAGAGAAAATAATGAAGACATTGTTTGAATTTCTTTACCAATAATAAACAGTTTATTTATGACTGAATTAAAAAACAAACGATCTCCTCGATACCTTCTATCGATAGAATCGATAGATAGAATGCTTTCTTGAGTTTGATGGACAAAATCAACGACTGTAATCTAAAAATCTCTCAGCTACGTGCTTTGGTGGCTGTTGGCGATCGCAAAAGTTTTAGCGAAGCTGCTTTGGAGTTAGGTTTATCTCAATCAACAGTAAGTTATGCGATCGCGACATTGGAAGAAGAACTAGGAGTTATCCTCGTGCTGCGAGGGCGTCACGGTGCGACGTTAACGCCAATTGGAGAGACCATTTTTGAGGAAGCACAACAAATTTTACGTTTGTTGGGGAACGTCCTCGAAAAAGCCGAACGAGAAAAAGGATTACAAAGCGGACAAGTGCGAGTTGCTTGCGTTCGGAGTATCGCAACCCACGTGCTCCCAAAAGTCATCGCTCGTTTTCGCGAGAAGTATCCCATGATGGGCGTTGTCATTACCGAATATGACAGGTATGCGGAAGTAGAACAAGCATTACAACAAGGTCAAGCAGAAGTAGGTTTTACTTTGCTTCCAACAGGAAAACAGTTTGAGGCTTGGGAATTATTTCGAGACGAGTTTGTGGCGCTGCTGTCACCAGGAGTGCTTGCTTCTAATGTACCACTCAGTTGGGAACAGCTAGCAGAGTATCCAATGATTGTCAATCTGCGGAGTCCACAACATAACAAAGTCATCCAAGAGCATTTTTTACAATTTGGTCAAACGCTGAAAGTTGACCGCAAAGTTAGGGAAGATTCAACAGTTCTCAGTATGGTGAAGCAGGGACTAGGGGCGACTGTGATGGCTCGACTCACCGCCGAACCCATACCACAAGAGATACAAGTTAGGAGTTTGCCAGTTCCTCTAGAGCGAATTATTGGAGTGATTATTCTAGCCGATGCCATATTACCAAAAAGAGTCTTTGCTTTTTTGGACGTTCTCAAACAAGGATGTCTATTGTCTCAAAAGGCGGTAAAAAGTGACAGTTTGGGTTACAAAAAAATAGATGGAAGATAATGACGATCTCATCATATCTTTCCACCTTATAATCACTCAACACAGCTAGCCCTAGCAGTTGAAACTAACGCTTTTCAGTACCCTGATTGCCACCACCTTCAGTCAATTGGTCGCTGCTTCCAGATTCAGGTACAGCAGATGGTTTACCTTTGCTTTTCTCAGCCGTACCAGTGAGGCGTATTTCTTCGTCAAGAGGAGTTTGATATCCACCGGAAGCGTTGGGTGCTTGAGGTTCGTTGTTTGTTACTTTTTCGTTCTCTGGATTAGCCATAACTGCACTCCGATTTATTTAAGGTTGGCACTATTGTATGGAGCTTAGCAGTGTGAATTCTTCTGTCTCTGATGTCATTTTTGTCCCTGATTTGATCTATCTCTGGGGTTAATTTTAACTGAGATACATGGTTTTTCTGGGAATCTGGCTTTGTCAACCGTATTTATATTATATTAAATTGTTAAAAAAGTAACTTATGAAAAATAGCGATCGCTACACCAGTAATTTCCATCTGTATAGGGACTTCCAAGAAATAAATTATCCGGTGATTGTGGGATGGGCGTCCTCGCCCGTCCTATGCTAGTGGCGGGCGGGGACGCCCGCACCACAAGAAATTTTGGGATATTTTTTTATTTGGAAGTCCCATAAAAGATACGGATGGTGTTAGCGTGAGAACTTGATTCCAAAATCCACGCATCTAAAGTCCAAAATGGTATTACTTACCACCAACTGCATTGTGTTGTTGTGTATGGCAAAACCGTATTAGGAACCACATTTCTCTGACCTTTAAATTCCCTTCCGTAATAACCGTCATCAAAACCGCGCCCAAATTCACCTCCAGCAGTACGAGGTTTATACTCATTGCCTTTTCTAGAACTGTGTTGTCCTTGGCGATAACCATCAGCATAAGCTTGAGGATGATAACTAGGGTCTTCGTCTATATGCCATTGAGTGACAGGGTAGCAGTAGCTGATTCGCTGTCTGTACCGGGGATAGCGATAATAGCGTCCGTGGTTTGCTTGAGCCGATTCATTGTTAAGTAAAAATCCAGTTGTGGTGGCTAAAGCTAATAGACTGGCAATAATAATTTTTTTCATTCTGACCTCCGTTGGAAGCCTTACAAGCAGCGAACACAAACTAAAGGGAGACGTTTACTTTAAAGAACTCCCCTGATTTTTAAGATAGCGCTTATAGTTTTTCCGCAACATCACCTGACAGGATGGTTAATGCAATACTACTTGGATCGGCAAAAATTAGAACCCCGGTTTCTTTAAGAAACCGGGGTTCTGACACCTCAATTATTGTAATCTCTTGCAGTATTGATGGTTGATGGGGTTTGTACTGGTGAAATCCCCCCAAAGTTAAGCGAACGATTTAATAAAGTTTAAGACTTGTGACAGTGTATTCTGCATAACAAGTAAGTTTAGGCTGATGATATATTTATAGATTGAGGAAAAAACTATGCCTAGTGGTCATGCCAATCACAAAGGAACTTCTGACAAACCCAACGTCAATGCAAGCGGTCAAATTAACTTATCAGCTGCTGATAAATCATCAGACCCTGAAGATATTTTGCAAGAAGGCGTTTTAACAACTGAGACAACCAGAACTCAAGAATTTGTTGATTATCCTCCAGCTCTTGAGCGCCCTAGCGAGAAACCTCAAAAAGACGAAGAGTAAAAGTAATAATGTAGTGGTTCATCGCATTAATTATGAGTAACTGCAAGATACCCGACTTTTTTAAGAAGTCGGGTATCTGAGCAAACTAATTTATCGGCTAAGTATCAGACCGAATGTAGCGATAGTTGTTATATAGTGTGTACAATTTCCTTATCAGTAAGGTTGACAATCGTTGCAACAGCAGAGCCGCCATTGGTAGGTTCTGAAGTAGATAATGGTTCTGGCTGACTGGGGAGGAATTTCCTGATAAAGAGCAGGTAATTTGTCAACAAATCCAAGCTAATGATTGCAACCCCCTCAGGGATGTAACGATCCCGCAAATACTCACTTCCTTCTTCGGTTAGCCATACCTCAGCGTTGGTCTTTTTTATTTTTGTTTCAACTTCAATAAGCCCCTTTTCACATAAGCTTTGCAAGATAGCGTCTCGCTGTTCTGACTTGAGAGATTTGATGTTAATTTTGCTTGGTGTGATTGTTTCGGAAGCATTACTTATTTTTTTCAATACCTTCAATTCCTTAGGTGTTATTGCTAGTTGCTCTGTCTCCGTTTTTATGAGATCATCACCTGCGGGTAGGATTTTAATAGAAGCAATTTCACGAGAAAAGTCTATTAACTTGCGATCGCTTAAACTTTGACAAATTTTTTCCTTTCCGTTGAAAGACTGAAAGGTGTTAGTGTTAAGGCTAGAACGGTAATTGGGACATCCCAGTAACTTTAGTAAGAACTTTAACTCATTGGTATCCATGCAAATATTTTTTCCTGTATTTGAATCTGCATCACTGTAGCTGAAGTTGGAAGAACTTAACACCCCTCTTTAGGCTAGCTAATTTCAGTAAATCGAACTGTTTATGCAGCGTTGCGGCTACTGGATGTCATTAAAAGGACAACCAGAAACGCAAAATACTGAAAGCGTGACGGTCTCTTTGCCTCGCCGACAGTTATTTACAGTTAATGCTCTTAAAGATATTATGCAGCAAATCGACACAAGAGGCACATTATGAAAGTAATTGTTTGTGCTGAGGGGACGACGGAATCAGCTAAAGCGTAGATTTTATAAGCATCATAGCCCTTAAACCTTGTTGATAACACTGACGCTTATTAGAATTAATTTTCATTAATTCGATGACTAATTCCATACAAATATTCTTTATAGAGACACGCCATGGGACGTCTTTACATATCTCAAATTTTGCTAACAGAGCACAACCCAAAGAGTTAATTTTGCAGACAAACTTTAGGTTGAGAATAACTGAATATTTATTGCTAGTAGACTTTGTAAACGTTGTAACTGAGAACTGGCTAAGTAAAGCAAATCCCCTTTCCCCAGTAAGCGAGCTGCATCTGTTTGTTTGCCTCCCAAAATAATTGCTGAATCCGCCTCACTTGCGGTTCGGAGTGCAACCCGTCCCGGTAAATTAGAACGGATAATGGGAGTGACAACTCCAGCTTCTGGGCGTTGAGTGGCAATAATCAAATGAATTCCAGCAGCCCTCGCCATTGCACCCAACCTTTTAATGCTTTGTTCTAATGCTGCACGAGATTCTTTTTCTGCCATAAAGTCCGCGTATTCATCGAAAATGCAGACAACACGAGGTAAAAGCTGACGAGAACGTTGATTGTAAGTTTTTAGATCGGCACATCCAGCTTTTTCAAATCGCTGGTAACGCGATTCCATTTCTGCTACCAATTCATCCATAAGTTCGATCGCGCGTTCGCTATCTTTAACAACTGGTGAATGCAACCACCGCATCACCTCAAACTCAGGGAAGGTAACTCTTTTAGGATCGACAAGGGCTATCTTTAGGTGTTCTGGGGAATGACGAACGATCAGACTTAGAAGGAGCGATCGCAAAAACTCACTCTTACCACTTCCTGTCGTACCCCCAACTAAGAAATGACAGGTATTTGGATCGGACAAATCAGCTTCTAAGATTTGTCCCTCCAAATTAACCCCAATCGCAATTTTCACCGGTGCTGTTGGAGATAAAATTTGCGTCTTTATATAATCCTCAAATTGAGCTGTTTGCCTATCTGGACGTGGCAAATCAACACTGACATATCCAGCTTGAGGAGAAATCAAAGGTGGATTAGCTAACTCCAACTGAACCTGCAAATCAGCTGATAGTTTTAGCAAGGCGTTAACTTTCACGCCGGGATATGGTTTGAGTTTTACCCGAATAAAAGCCGGACCGACAGCAGCCCCTTGATAATCTACTCCAATTCCAAAAGATTGCAAGGTAGACACTAACTTTGCACCCAAAACATCAGCATTCACTTTGATTGGCTTATCTTGCTGACCTGTTGTCTTTTGTGGCTGTTTGTTTAAAGATTCCTCAGCTTTAGATGTTTCGACAAAATAACTTTGACATTTTTGCTGCTGCGGACAAATTTCACATAGGTGAGGTTGAGTCGTGAGGGGTGGGGGATTAGGTAATGGTGGTTCCCAAATCAGCCATTGCTGCATTTGTTGTAATTTATATGGAATCAGTTGATGCACTGTATTTTCTAACTCTTCCCAGGAATAGTGATACTCCTTCAACTCTGGTACAACACAGTAAACTGCTGCATCAACCCCAATTTTTTTCCTTTCCCAAAGGATATAACTATAAAAAGCAACCTGAGCTAATTGTGCTGAGGGGTCAGCAGGCTGGTAAGTTTTAAACTCTACGACACACAGGCGCTTCTTATTAAAATTGAAGACCAAGCAATCAAATTTTCCCGCTACTCGTTGCTGTGTTCCATCTGGAAGCTGAAAGTAGGATTCAAGATTTCGTTCTTCAAAAACAAAGGTGTTATGAATTACCGTTTCTGCTGTACAATAATTCCTATTAGTGACAAGCAATTCGGCAAAGTGTCTAATCAGACCTCGTAATGCCTGCCATACTTTTAGCAATGCTTGTGCTTGACTGTTCTCCTTGTGAGATACTTCTTCTAGGTAAGAGAAAAATTTTTTTTCATAGAAAATTTGTTGTAACTGAGAAGCTACTTCCTCAGCCTGCAACTGCTTTGCTACTGGTTTAAACAAGTCTTGACATCGTGGTTCGCGAACAATCCAATTCACAAATTCATCCGCTAACTGATGAAATAAATTCCCAATACCAACAGCACTATCAGGTGGTAAAAATAAAGTATTTCCCCCAAAGCGTTGATTTAGGTAAAACAACCGGGGACATTCAAAAGCAACTCTTATATTAGTAGCAGTTAAAGATTTATTTTTAGATTGTCCTGTAGATCTCTTTGAAGCATTAGAACCCATATCAAAAGTATAGCTTGTAGTAGATGGTTTAGATATTTCTAATAAGCGCTGATGGACAGCAGCCAAATAGACTGTATCCATTGCCGCATAATGCAGTTGTTTCTGAGTAAGAGGACGTTGTCCCCAATCGCTACCTTGTTCTTCCTTATCTACATTAGAGAATCCACAGAGTTCCACTGCGAGTGTTTTCAATTGTAGGTTGGTTACTTGCAACACTTCTCGTTTGATTTTTCTCGCTAGCTTGAGAGTGCAAGTCACGTTCGGTGCTAGTTTTCCTCCCAGATACTTTAAATCAAAGTCAGCATTGTGGAAGACTTTTTCTATTTGAGGATTAATTATAATTTTATTGATAAAATCTACTGCTAAATCTGGTTTGTCTAGTACATCAATAATATAAGCTGAGTTACCTGTCAAGTCTGTGGATTCAGATAAGACTTGAATTAGGGACAACCTTGGTAATGGTGTATTCCAATCAGCTATTTCTGTATCTAGCCATAGCGTTTTAGATAAGGCAAATCTAGCAATTTGCGTTCGTATTTCATTAACTTCTACAAGATATTGCATTAGATAATACTTCAGTGTTTTGACATCTAATTAAATTTTCGCCACAAGACAAATTAATTGTTCTTGTAAATTTGCTTTAGGATTGATAATTTTGACTTTATGTTCGTAAGAAAGTTGTGCTATCAAGTTTGTAATTTCTGACTTTTTTACTGTAGGAAACTTACTTTCTGCTTGTTGAATTAAAGTTGATATACCCATGTAACCCTGTATTTTGACTATATTTAGTAAGAATTCTTTTACTTGCAAGAAATTTTCTTTACCATTTTCCTTTTCTTCATCGTCTTCAATAGAAAGAATATTTATTTTTTGTAATAAATGACACTTTAGGAAAATTTGAGAATTACGAATAAGAGCTTGCAATTCTTCTAAAGAAACTGTTTTACCTGCAACCACTAATTCATTAGCGAGTGCGGAGTTTACTAAACTATGGTATGTTGCTAAATAGTGAACAGAAGTTAACGTTGGTTGAATATGTTGATGAGTGGTATGTGTAAAAACTTCTCTGTATATTTGATTCCCAGCAAGTTTTGTATTTCCTACAGAGCCATCTCGTATTAAATATATAATTTGACAAGAATTCTTCTGAACTGCTTTTTGGCAAGCATTCATTACGTTATAGAAAGCAGTCATATTTGCGTCTTCTGTCCAAACTATTCCTACGCGATCGCATTTATTAAAATGTTGATAACTTAAAGAATAGCTAGCATATTTGCCAGTTAAAAGTTTAGGCTTAATTCCTTGTACTTGTGAAGCTTCTAAGGCTTCCTGTAGCATTCGTATAAGTTCGGTTGTTGATAGCAAAGTAATTTTTGTAATTTTTGTCTGAACTTTTTTATACTCTTGCTGCCAAAGGAGTTGAAATTCAGCTTCAGGCGGTGGTGGTGGTGGAGCTACAGGAGGTTTCGTAGAAGTAGCGTGTTTTTTCACTAATAAAGCTATTTTATATTTTCGATACTCAAGCCGCCCCAACAGCATTGCAGATCTGGGAGTCGTTTTACCACCAGGAAAATTTTGCACTAATAATTGCTGTTCCAATGGAAAAATGACTGAAGAAGGTTGAGGATTTGCTTGTTGATGTAGTGGGTTAAGTCGATCAGCCCAAAGTGCTTTCGCTTGTTCTAATGTAATATGTTTTAGTTGAATTGGTTGATCGATACGAGCTTTGTCAGCTTGTTGAATTTGAGATGTATTGCGTTTCCACGTATTCGTTATTATACTAATAATTATTAAAAAGTTTTTGAGGCGATCGTTATGAATAGTTGTATTCACATTAAATAAGGCTTGAAAATCTTGAGAGCCATTTGGTAATCGAGGAATATTATCTAAATTATCAAAACATAGAACAATTGGTTGAGTTTCAGAGGAAATTTTACCGAAATTAGATAATATATTTTTAGCGCCATCTTCGCTATCAATACAATTCTTTACCTTTAACGCTTGCATAGACTCTTCACTTAAGTCATCTCCTCGTAACCACTCGCAAGCTATGGGATATAGTTCTGGCTCGGTAAGATCGTGCAACATACCAAAAAAAATATCAGAACTGTAGATACCTTGTTGTCTGTAGTTTTCTTGAAGATATTTGATAAATTTCTGCCGATCGCTTTGTAATACTTGCCAGATATTATCGTTAAAAATACGTTGTTTTAGACTGCGTTTAGTAAAAACAGATAAACTTTTCAGCCAAAGTATTAATTGAGACTCTTGTTTACCCTCTGGAGTTTGCATGAGGCTATCAACAGTGTAACGCAGAATATGACGCCAAATATGTTCACTATCTGCCCAAGGACCAATATAAACAAAAAAGGCTTTAGCGTTAAAAGTACGCTTAAGTCTTCCTAATAAAAAACTTTTGCCAGAACCAGAGTCACCTAAAAGTAGTACAGTTCTGCTACGATGGTTAGCTCCAACTAAATCAAGCTGCTCTTCTATTTCTGCTATTGCTTCGCGATGTATAGACTCTACTAACAGCGATAGATCTTCTTGTTCTCCCCAGAAGTTACCAGGTTTTAAATTAATTAGGTCAAAAGGGTTCACCTCATGTTTGATAATATCCTCAATTGATTTCATACAGTAGCTCCATTAAAGCCAACAAATAGAATTCAGTAAAAAAGAACATCTCTAAAGTTCAGTTACACTCAGGAAAAACAGTGGACCACCAATGTTTTGTGAAATTCCAGTTTCAATCTGTTCTGGTGTATAAGCGTTAGCTTCTTGCAATGAACTTAACTCAATTTGATCGCTGGCTTGCAAGCGATACAATACCTTATCCAATTCATCTCGTGATAGTGGGGGCTGTAACTTTTGCCGCAGATGGAAGATTGGCAAATAGTTATCAGTACCTAGTTCCCGATCTAATTTCTGAATAGTATGTAAGATTTCTTCATCAGTGAGATTGATAATAGTTAGTGCAGGTGATTCACCAGGCGTAGGTGCTGTTGTAGTAACCGACTCAGCTTGACTATGTAAAGATTTACGTAGAAAACGCAAATAATTATTAAGTAGATCCAAGCTAATATTTGCAGATCCCTTAGGACTGTAATCGTCTCTCAAATACTCGATTCCACGTTCAGTGAGCCATACTTCAGCTTTAGTCTTTTTTATTTTGGTTTCAACTTCAATCAATCCCTTTTCATGAAAACCTTGCAAGATAGTGTCTCTTTCTTCTGACTTCACAGATTTGACACTGATTTTGCTTGGTGAAATTTTTCCAGAAGCCTTATTTATATGCTCTAACAACTTCAATTCATTAGGTGTAAGCGGTATCTCACCTACATCAGTATTTAGGAGAGCACAACCAGGGGGTAGGATTTTCACAGAAGCAATTTCAAGGGAAAAGCCTATTAACTCGCGATCGCCTAAATTTTTACAAATTTTATCCTTGCCCTTAAAAGAATTGAAGATATTTGTGCTAAGACCAGATCGGTAATTAACACATCCTAGTAACTTTAGTAGGAACTTTAACTCATTCGTATCCATGTAACTTTTTATCCCTATAGTTAAATCAGCACCACTTTAGTTTAGGTAGCAACAATTTACACCCCTCTTTATCTTAATCGACTACTAACCAAGATAGCTATCGTTATCATAAACATCGGAATGTCACGTAGCTAAAATGCAGAGCGCTCCTAGCTAAAATTTTTACTAGGAACTTTTATTGGGCAGCCCAACAACCTGTAACAAGTTTGTTTACTACAACAATTACAAAGCGCCGAAATACTCTATGGCATCGCCATTTTACCAGAAGGAAAGCGTAAATATGAACTCTAAGGTGCCGCTACTTTAATGTTTGCAGAGGATTTTATAGAACGTGTTCTTGCATTTGATGAATCTGCTGCTGTCGCTTTTGCTAATATTTCAGCCCAAAGACGACTTAGTGGAACTCCCATATCTCAAGCTGATGCTCAAATTGCTGCTATTTGTTACTGTCGTAACGCAGCTATAGCAACTCGTAATGTTTCTGATTTTGTAGACTGCGGAATTTTTATTATTAATCCTTGGTCAGAGAAATCCTCATAATTAATTTTTTGAAAAAAACAGTTTAATTCTCGACTGTTGTGCTTTGGTGAGAGAAAAAACATTTGACACAACTGTTACCCCAACTAAGGGAGTGATCGCACAAAGGCAATCATAGCAGGTGAAGAACCTATAGACGAATTTTGGACGAATAACCCCCGAATCATCGCCTCACTAAACACGGCAAAATCTGCCAAACACTACCCCCACGTTACCAGCCGCACTTGGGATCTGCTAGTCGTGGATGAAGCGCACCACTTAAAAAATCGCAGTACCCTCAACCTCTAGTCTGACTACTGTCAACAGTAGTAATATACCAACACCTTCCAATGAGAGAGTGGTTCTTATGATAGAGCAAGAGATATTTGAACATCTATTCACCATTGCCGCTCAATCCGACGACACTGGTGGAGTGGTGAGTTCGTGCTTGGTACGACAAGGTTTCATTGTGGCTGAAGGGGTTAGTTGTAACGACGGCAGACATGCCGAATATGTACTTCTGCGTCAGATCGAACTCAATGCCCTCCAAGTTCTTCCAGACGACATCGTATATACAACAGTAGAGCCATGTGGAAAGCGCACTCCCTCTGGAGTGGGCGAACATATGGGGGATTGTACAACTAACTTGATTCGGGCAGGAGTACGACATGTGGTTTATGCAGCTCCCGATCCAGACGCATCAGCTCAAACTCGGTACAAGTTCGAGCAAGCCGATTGCTCGCTGCGTCAAGTAAACGACCCCTACATAATCCGTCGAGCGATCGTGCTGTTCAACTCAACAATAACTTCCACTTCAGACGCCTTGCCCCAATAACTATCAGTAGACTGAAAAGATTTTACCATCCGTTCATTTGACGGATTGTATACAATCCGCCAGAATGCCCGTATCATCTGCTTTTTGAGCAATAGAGTTGTAAATCAGTTCTTCTGCTGAAGCAAGCGATCGCTCTCGTCAGTCCCAAAAACGACGGCTCAAACCCTGATGATTTCGTCAAGTTACAAAAGTTTTCGGTAAAGCTGAAAATACTTTAATGACATCACTAGGTGCGGAATGTGGGATAAAAATATGCATTAAGTGGGTTTTGTTTAAACCGATGAACTTATCCCACTCATGCCAAACTGTGGTAATCTCTTCTCAAGTGAGAAAGGTCTATCTCTTTATGGCTTTTATTTAGGATTAATATTGCGAACTGCTTCCAAAACTTCTGGTAGTAAACTTGGTATACGAGATGCTAGCTTACTTAGAGCTTTAGCACGAGCAGAATTATCTTCAATATTGCGAGCCGCTTTTAAAGCTTCCGGTAGTACCTCCGGCATATACTGCGTCTATACCAATTCGTTTTTCCATCTTTAAGCCTGAAGCGACAGTTAAGATATGTGGCTCTACTACGCTTGGCGAAGATTTCGCACTTCAATACATTAGCGATCGCTTGAAATTTGGGTTCATCTAACAAAATTGCATTGCTCCCTCGCTGCTGAATGCTTCGGGATGAGTAGAGCTGATTACTTGGAACAGGTAATTAGGGGCAATGCTAGCCCAAGTATTATACGGGAGAGTTCCGCGATTTCTCCAGATAATATTTGGACTGTTGACAATGCTCATCCTTTGATGACACAGGACAAAGAGCAGGTGCATCAAGCCAAAACTACTGTCAGTAAACCAAAAAGTTTTTCCCAAAGGCAATTGCCTCCCGGACGCTTCGCGAACGTCAAGAACAAGTCGTTGAAGGTATTTATATTCCATCAAGTTAATATCAACATTTTACCATCCAGGCTGCTATAAGTATCCCTAATGTATACTACGCCTGCGGGAATCAGAAATTGACTTCAAAAAGTATTGCAGAATACAAAATTCTTGAGAATCACCTTTTTAGAAAAAACTTTTTGGTTTACTGAAAGTTGAAAACACAACAATGACAACCTTCTCAGTAGGCATTTTCTGTTGGCGGTGAACAGTAGATTCTAAAGCTTGCATCTCCACGTGATTCTCGTGATGACGCAACAGCATTTCGATGGCTGCCATTTTCTGCTCGTAAGTTAGCTTTTTGCTGGTGAAGACGTTACACAAACTGATGATGCGCTTGGTGGTAGCTGAGGTGAAGTATGGGCGAAAGGGGGACATAAGATAGCTTTGGTGATTGTGTTTACTTCACAGTAGCTTCACACAAGACTTGCCCAATTCCTCGCAGCCACTTGGCAAACTGCACACTTCCTTCTCATCAGCAATCAAACCCTCGTTCCGGATTTGGCATTTGCAGCCAACGCAATTGCGCCGTTTAAAGGGGTTACAAAATCTGCCTACAATCGACCTCAAACCCAGTCATAGCAAGCAGTCAAAACAATCTTCTTGCGTCACTACCTCCATTTTGAAGCTTTACGACGTGAGATTAATGAAGGTCTGAATGTGGTGGAGAACTGGAATAGTGCTAATGGTTTGATTTTTTACGGGAAAAACAGTGAGATTGCTACTAACCGCTTGGATGAACAAGAATTATCAGTTTTGTGCCTCCACAGAAGTGCAAATAAGTCTTGTTTACATCAATACTTTGATGATTCAGAGAGTTTTGGCAGAAGCAGACTGGATGACACGGATGAAAAAAGAAGATTTGCGGGCGCTATCACCGTTGATTTGGGTATATGTTAATCCTTACGGCACTTTTCGACTGGATATGAACGAGCGATTGCAAATTGATACTGCTTAATTTCGGTTTTTTTTCAGAAGCCTAATCTGGGTAAATGTTTCAGCCGTCGCGTGGCGGCAAAATCTCTCTTCGCTACTTTTACCCCTAGAAGATTATCGTGCAAGTTATCCTAGGGGAACCGTCCGCAAGCAGCTAAGGCAACCTGGCAAACATTTTTAGTTGTCATGTCGAGGGTTTGTCCCGCAAGCCACGACGCAGCATGTTCTGCTGCATACATGCGAAGAGCAGGAGTTTTAAGAATTGGCATAGTTTTGACCCTGTAAAATCAAGTATTCCAATCACCTGTACTAGCAGCTTTTACTTTACCAACCACGCTCAGGTCTACACATCTTTCGATCAAAAAATGAGTGAATTATGTTAGATGAATTGCAACACCCAAAAAACAGTATTCGTCGTTATTGGGTTTATTGATTTCAAATAGTTGATCAAAAGCCAGTATATCATCGATTTTTACCACTTCTTGGTTAACCCCACGCCCTGTGTCGTACAGGTAATACGAGCTGCCTTGCTTCCGCAACAGAAGCCAGTGCTTCTTCTCTTGATCTCTATCTGCATAAGTCAAGACCTGTAACCAGCCGCTGTCCAAAAGTTTAATAAGTTGAGCTCGATCTACAACTGTCGGACTTTGCGTATCTACGAAATCCTTCAGTTGTTGCTCCTGTCCATCGGCTAAATCGCTTAACCTAATTTCTTCTGTTTTATAGAGTGCGGCGTTAAGCCCGTTTTTTCGGGCAGTAGCAAGAATATTTTGGGGCGATGAATATTGATGCTGTGTTAAGCGTGGATCAACTTTTTCAACAGTTTCAGCGTACAGCGTTTCTTCCTGAGTAGCATCTACTGAATTTTTAGAATCTCTTTCGTGAAGCGCAATCATTAATGTTGAAGCGGCACACGAATTACCTGTTTGTTTAAACTTTCCCGAATATAAACTTTTCCCTGAATAATACATGGTTATTTACCCTTAAGTAATGCTCTGATGAATAAAATAGATCCGATTTTTGTATAACGTGTCACACTATACATCACATACTCTACGCTAAATTACGCACATAATTTATTCATCTATGGATACACTGCAATACATTGCTCATGGACTAAGGCTAATATGAGTAGCTACCCAGATCAACCTGTTAGTAACAATAATTAAGGAACCGTTCAATGTCTGTGAGCCATAATAAGGTAAGAACCGTACCTGCCCTTCCCATTCACCCTCCAAGCTACACTCTGCTAGCAGTAAAATCTCTTCAATTGCTAAACCAACTGGGACACGGCGACTCACCTCAAATACCCCTAGCATTGATAAACCTGCTTGCACTCGCGAGTAGGCAAAGTTGGTCATCGTTTCCACATCATGAGTTAACACAACTCGCGCTTGTTGTGCCGCCCATTCTAAAATAATTGGATCTTCTGCCTCAGATAAACCTACATCCTGAACACGAACAATATCAATGTTGGAGTTTCGACGAAGAACACCACGGACAATCTGATTGTTAAAATTCTCGTCAGCCAGGAATCGCAACATATCAGATTACCCTTGCTGGTTACGCCGAGCTAATAAACGCTCGCGTATCCCAACCGGGTTGAAACGCTTCTCAGCCTCCTGACGAACCTCAGTTGCACGGTTTTGGCGCTCTACAAGATACTCATCAACTTCAGCTTTGTGGCGTAAATAGTAACCAAAAAATAAAAAATAAGTTTAGAATCAAAGCAACCAAATAGCTTATACTATAGCTCTTAAGAAATCAGTAAGAAAGCACAAAGAGTCAGGAAGCAAGAATTCAAGGCACAACAAAGTAGCACGAACTGGATGAAAGACCTGCAACTGCCGTGCAAAACGACCATCGATCCAGACGATTTGTTTGATGAATTGCCGACATTAGCCCAAAACTATGACAAAGTACTATCAGTTCTTTGTTGACTGTTACTACAGCTTAAATTTGGGCAGACTGAATACGCGCTTTTATAAATTTGAGCGCTTCCCCGTAATTAGTGGGTAATTGCAGATTGCTTTTTATTCTGCTCAAACCTTTCCTTCTCATTCTAAAATTTCTCCCTATGCTCCGCTTCTCTTCTCTGCGCTCTCTGCGTCCTCTGCGGTTCATTTATACATAAAACTTTTTGTAATTAAGCTGATTGAACACACCGATTTGTACTGAGTTTAGTAAAAATTTTATAAACTTTATACGGAAAATAACTATATTTAAATGAATCACATTACATCAAATCAAAAATATATCCAGTATTTTCCATGAGGAAGGCTGTTATGGGGTTACAAATGTCGTCATTGGCTCAAAAGTTAGTTGTCAGCATTTTGCTAGCGCTATGTTGGACAACAACTGTGCTGGCTCAAAAGAACCCCGAGCTAACCCGTGCAGAAGTTGACAAGCTGTTGCGTATGGGTATAGTGGATTTGTTACTAAAAAACCAGTCTCCACGTCGAGCCGCATTGAAAGATGTAATAGTTCCTCAAGATGCAATCAAGACGGGGACAAACTCTGAGGCGCAACTTCTCTTCAATGAAAAGACTGTGGCTAGGGTTGATGAAAGTACCACCTTCCGTTTTGAACCAGGGTTACGCCGTTTTCAGGTTCCAAATCGCATTGCCTTGAATGAAATGATATTTAAGCTTGAGAATGGCACAGCATTGATTTTGAGTCCACCTGGTAGTGTTGGTACTGAAGTCGCGACACCTCAAAGCCAAATCAGCATCCTAGCAGCACGCCCCGCAACCACATCTTCCTCAACTTCAAATCTCTTAGTACCAGCACAGATTATCAGTCTCGCCGCCAACAAAAGCATCAAATTAAGTCAAAATAACAACGACACTGTTAAACCGCCATCTACAACGCCCAATCTCTTTCTACCAGCACAGAAGGGGAGCGCGGTTATGGTTGTACATAATGCTACAGATAACACCACACAAGTTTTTGCTCTCACTGACGGGGACATCAAAATATCCGATCGCCAACTGAAAAAAACCGTTTCTCTCCTTGGCGGTCAGACAGTAGCAGTCAAAAATGGATTGGTGGGAAATGTTCAAGAATTCGACTTGCAGGGGTTTTATAAAATCATTGCACTGACAGATGGTCTTGGAGCAGGGGAAGAAAACCTGGTAGCACAAGAATCTCCTCCAGTGCAGCAGACACTCAAAGCGGTTCGGATTGAAACTTTAGCAGCGCTGAAGAATCAAGCCAAAAGAATGAAGGGATTTACTAGCTCATTCTTAAGAGATGCGCTTGGTGGTACAGAAGGTGACTTGAATCCTCGCCAACCACCAACAGTTAGGATTAGAAACCCACAAGTTCTCACTGGTATTTTTAGAAGAATTGACAACAATACTGCTCAGTTCATACCTGATAATAATCCGAACTCTTCAATTCCCATTGAAGTAAATTTTGACAAGCAGACCATTAACATTAATGGTAGCACAGGTGTGTCAAATAATGCCGGGTTGAGTGGGAACAACGCGAGTGGCACAGTGATTGAACGTAATGGTCAAGCGAGGCGTATAGAAGTTTTTGGTGTAAACGGTGAAGAACCAGCCGTGGGCGCTCCTTATCGTGGAAGTTTAACCACTGGAGTTATACGCGATCGCTAATTTTTGATTTTTCATAACAAATATTCGGTGTGGGGGTGTGATTGTGGTTATAAAAGATTTATTACTCCTATCTGGAGTTTCTCTATTTTTCTTATCTACACCAGTTATAGCAGCCAATACAAATGAAGACGTAGAAGATAACAAATTTATTCCAGAAAATTTGCCAAATACTGACTCTTTTTCCCCACAGCAGAATACCATTCAAATAACTGCTCCAGAACAATTTGAACCTAGTTTCTCACTTCCCATGACTTCCGAAGATAATATAAAGAATTTAAGCGAAGTCACTCAAAGGGGAGAAGAATCAAAAGCTCCAGATACAAGCACTATGGAACGTTTAACATCAGTATCGCAATTGTCTGATGTGCAACCGAATGACTGGGCTTTTGCTGCATTGCAATCTTTAGTAGAACGATATGGTGTCATTGCTGGTTATTCTGATGGCACTTTTAAAGGTAACCGTACCTTAACTCGTTATGAGTTCGCTGCTGGATTGAACGCCGTACTAGATAAAGTTAATGAATTACTTGCTGCTGGGTTAATCGAAAAAGTCAAAAAAGAAGATTTAGATAAGTTACAACAGTTGCAAGCAGAATTTGCACCAGAATCAGCCACTTTACGAAGTCGTATAGATACTCTTGAAGCTCATACTGCAAATATACAAGCACAACAATTTTCAACTACAGCCCGGTTGGGAGGACAAGTTATCTTTGGACTAGCGACAGGTTCTGGAGGCGATCCACCAGGGAAAGGAGAAGCAAACACTATTCTCAGTCACTTGACACAATTACAACTTGTTTCCTCTTTCACCGGCAAAGACCTATTTCGTGTAGGGTTGGTCACAGGTAATACTGCCAATGATGGTTTTGGAAATCCTGATGCGTTTAACACCAACATGGCAAGGCTTTCTTGGCAAGCAGATTATAACAACGATGTATTATTGGATTCTCTAGAATACCGATTTGCTGCACTAGGCGATCGCGTCGTTTTCACCTTCAAGCCTGTAGGCTTTAGTTTAAGTAGTGTTCTCACCCCCAACTCCTCACCCTACGCCGATGCTGGTTTGGGAGCGCTTTCCCTATTTGCTGGTTCAACTCCTGTCTTTAAAATTGGGAGTCTTGATGCTGGTTTGGGCTTTGACTGGTTAGTTTCTGATCGTATGCGCTTACAATTTGCTTATGGGACTCGGAATAGTAACAGTAGTGGAGACGGTCTGTTTGGTGCAGACCATAGTGCTTTAGGAGTGCAAGTTTTATACAAACCAACAAGCTCATTGGTTGCAGGTTTAGCTTATGTGAATGCTTATTCTAGTGATGGTCAATTAGACACTGGTACAGGTAGTAGCAATGCTGATACCTCTGGAGGAATCAACGAACCTTCTCAGATTCATGCTATCAACACGAGTATAAGATGGCAATTAACAGATCAACTTATTCTTGGTGCTTGGGGAGGTTTAATGGTGACAAACTCCTTACAGTCAGATGCTGTTGTATTAAGTAGCACTTATTTATTGTCTTTAGGCGTATACGACCCCTTTGGCAGAAGAGGAGATTTATTTGGATTTTTATTCGGTTTACCCCCAAAATTAAATGCTGGTTATTTAATTGAACAAGCAGATACCGGAAATTCTACTCACTATGAAGTTTTCTACCGCTTTCTCGTCAACGAAAACATAGCAATTACTCCTGGCTTTTTTATTGTCACCGACCCCGGACACATTTCTGGAAACAACGATATTTTTGTAGGAGCTATTCGTACAACTTTTAACTTCTAATATCGCATACAAGGCAAACACTACTGAGAAACGTGTGAGTGCGATGGCGCGGATCGCCCGCCATGGGCGATCGCAACTTCAATCTTGATACTCTTGCTTGCCTTGTATGCTTCTTCTACCTGCGACTAGTCCACAGTTTTTTGTAAGGTGCTATAAAACTCAGAAAGATAAATTCCACAATTGTCCGGAAAAGTTACCACATCCAGCCATAATAGGTTTGTTATTTACCCCATCATTAATGATATCCAAACATTTGTTATTGCCCGTAAATTGTGTTTTCAAACGATAAAAACCTGGATACTCTGTAGGTTCTACCTTCCACAATTGTCCAGAAAAGTTACCACATCCAGCCATAATAGGTTTGTTATTTATCCCATCGTTAATGATATCCAAACATTTGTTATTGCCCGTAAATTGTGTTTTCAAACGATAAAAACCTGGATACTCTGTAGATTCTACGTTCCACAATTGTCCGGAAAAATTCCCACAATCAGCCATAATAGGTTGATTATTTACGCCATCGTTAATAATGTCCAAACATTTGTTATTGCCCGTAAATTGTGTTTTTAAACGATAAGTTGACTGAGCAGTGACCTTCTGTACTAAAGGTAAAGTTACAGTCATAGAGGTGACTGTAGCTAATAAGGCAATTTTAGCCAAGCAGTTGCAGATAATTGTGTTCATTGATTTTTCTTTCACCGATAGTGATTACACAGAAAGCTTCTGTATAACGCCAAGGGATATACAGAAATTTCCTATATAACGTACAGATTTAGACATTATACAGATTTTTAGCGTATAAATGAACAAAATCCAGTTATTCTTGAGTTTTATTCGCCAATTGGCAGTAATTTCGACCAATAAAGCTTGTAATTAAAAATCCAATCTTGAAATTCTTCAGGACTCATCTGTGACTGCTCCTGCATTTGCTGATTAGCAGCTTCTGTGTCGGCTGTGTAGTAACGCATTTCGCCCAATGCACTACGAGTTTGTATCAGATGTGTACGGGGAATGCGGCGTTGTTCGTAGGTAGCTAAAGCTTCTGGAATACTGGATGATTGGGAACAACACAACGCTAATTCATACGCATCTTCAAACGTGCTATTTGCTCCCTGTCCCAAAGCAGGTGCCATTGGGTGAGCCGCATCACCTAATAGAGTCACTCTTCCTTGACTCCAAGAGTTGAGCGGTAAGCGATCGCAAATCGGTGCTTCCAAAATTTGCTCGGCTGGAGTTGCTTCCACAAGCGATCGCAATGATTCTCCCCAGTCCGCTAATCGATCGAGAACCCTAGATTTAACCTCAGCCACATTTTGGGAAAGAGTAAAATCTGGTAATAACTTACGATATAGCCACGAAATATACCCATCCCCAACATTCAGCAGATACATAAATTCTCGATCGCCTTTAACAAATCCGAGTTCACCCGGATTAAGTACTTCTTGATTGCAATTAATCACAGTACGCCAGGACATACTTCCTAAATAGCGGGGTTTGCCGTCTCCAATTAAAGCTTCTCTAATCGCAGAGTTGATACCATCGGCTCCAATGAGTAAATCTGCACTAACTTGTTCCCCATTCTCAAAATATATTGATACACAGCGATCGTCTTGTTCAAAACCGATACAGCGATGGTCAAGATGAATACTCTCCGACGGGAGTTTAGATGCCAGAATTTGCTGCAAACGCCACCACCAAACAGTAATTAATGGCTGACCATATTTATCCTGATATCTACTTGCTGGGTTAGTGCGAATTGTTTCACCTTGAGTATTCTTTAAAACAGTTGTGCTCACCTCGCAACCTGAATTTTTGATAGTTTCTACTATCCCAGGTTCAATAGCATCAAGGAAATTTAAACCATTTGGTAATAAACCCAAGCCACCACCAACCGGACGAAAATCTTGTGCTTTTTCGTACACTTGAACATCATACCTCAGTTTCCGGAGTGCTACAGCAACAGCCAAACCTCCAAGCCCAGCACCAATAATCGCCACTTTTTCCATAAATGCTCTGGACAACTTCTCAATTGAGTTTTTTATGTGTTTGCGTGGAGTTTCATACTTAAATTTCATGTTATCACGTGCCACAGACAATCATCAATTTGTTCGCTAACTACTTTTTGGATTAGCTCTGTGCTCGCTCTGGTTGATTTTTCGCCTCAAAATATAATCCTGCGTATAGAAGTTTCTCTGAGTTGTAAAGCTTAATATCTCGTATGCGTATACATTACGGAATTCTCACCAAAAATCCTTAACTAAATCATATTTTTATGTAATTGAAACTGCATATTTCCTCAGTAAGGCACATACAAATCGGTATTGGTCTAGTGCAATTAGTTTTTTCAGAGGAAACATGAAATACCAATACTTAATTGCTTCAATGGTAGCTATAGGAATAATGACTATATCTGCTAACCACTCAGACAAATACAATTCATTTCGATTTCCAGAAAACCTAGAGACAAAACCTGTAATTATTAATCTGGAACAAATCCAAGCTCGAAGACATCTAAATTGTGGTTGTGGCATTCCAAAGCGTCGAGAAAGCGGTGCTACCCGTATAAAAGAAATTACATTAGTTGATTTTTATAGTTAAGCTTGGCAAATATATAGTTATAAATTACGATTATTCAATATCCGCAAAATTTTATTTTAACTGAAACTATTCCATGCCAATACTGCTCGGTTAATGACACTTGAGGTGCCAGAAACCCGGTTTCTTCAAGAAACCGGGTTTCTAATTTTTGCT
The DNA here is from genome assembly GCF_000346485.2 of Scytonema hofmannii PCC 7110. Lineage (NCBI taxonomy): Bacteria > Bacillati > Cyanobacteriota > Cyanophyceae > Nostocales > Scytonemataceae > Scytonema > Scytonema hofmannii. The sequence continues at coordinate 6,948,998 of NZ_KQ976354.1, read as the reverse complement.
TAGGGACTTCCAAATAAACAAGTATCAAAAAATCTCTTGTGGGACGGGCGTCTCGCCCGTTACAGATCGGAAGTGCTTTGTTGGGGATGCATAAAAAATAGGAACCGGACATAGAAACAAATGAAGGGGTTAAACCAAACCCAAACAAACTTTACTACAACAAATCCAAATCACGTCTTATGATAAATCGCATTCGCACAACCATTATGGGCATCACTATTCTAGCAACTGCGCTAGTCTCCACTACAGCAATAGCTACACAACCCCAAGCGGAAGTTGTATCCCAAAGCTGTAGCGATGCCGTTCACTCCACAAAATACACCTTAGCCAGTTCACGTCCAGCAAAACCCGGTTCCAACCTACCCATTGCAGCGCCACAAGGTGGTTCAACTGAAAAGAAAAGTTGTGAAACCACCAATGCTCCTGGCACCAATAAACAGGGAGTGAATGGTACTAACCGTTGTACAACTTGTACCTACTCTTCTAATGGTCATGTCACGGTCAATTGTATTTTTATCAAACCTAAAAATCCAAGTTCACCTTAAAACTAAACAAGAGTTGAAACTAATTGGGTGTCCGCCGGGATACGTGCAAATTGGGACACATTGTAAAGTTTTGTAACGCATCTGGTCAAAACCATTGATTTACCGTTGTTTCAAACGTGGCTTGATGTCGGCTAAATATCAAAACATCACCAAAAATGATTATTTATGAGCAAGTGTAAGTGACGAAAAGGGGTGAAAGCTTAGTTTTCCCGTGCAAAATTTTGATTGCTCCAGTATCATTTATAGGCAAGTTGGTAAATCAATAAAACACGGTCTGCAACAAAAATTTACAACGTGTCCTGTTTTGCGCTTATCCCGGCTGAACCCTGGAAGCTGCCGCCCCAGAACATTGAGGTTGAGGAGGCGGTTTTAGGTGGAATTTTGTTAGATGAGAATGCTTTTATGCGTGTTGGAGATCGCCTCAAACCGGAGCATTTTTACATCAGCGCCCATAGGGATATTTACCAGGCTTGTGCTGCGTTGGCTGCCAAACACAAGCCAACTGACTTACTTAGTGTTACCAGTTGGCTGGCTGACAATGGCTTGCTTGAGCGTATCGGCGGCAGAAATAAGCTGGCATCGCTTGTGGATCGGACGGTTAGCGGCGTCAATATTGATGCCCTGGCTGAATTGGTCATTACCAAGTGGACGTGCCGTCAGTTTGGTAAGTTGGCAAGTCTAGCCAATGAGATGCAGTACAAGAGCGATGATGAAATGACGCTGGATGAGTCTTTCTCCACTTTGCTTGGTGCCGTTAAAGACTGCATAAAAGAACGCGATCTTGAGTGCTAAGAAGCGCGACAACAAGGGTTGCACTCGAAACCTTTGCCCAATAAGACTTTTGAGCGATGTTCGTGATAGAATCTGCAAAAATTCCCTAATTATTTGGATAAAAACACTTATGGGTGGGTTTGGATCGGGGAGAAAACCAAGCTATTTGGCTAGAAAAGATACTGTGGAATCGTGTCCAAGAGTTCAAGTGGCAAGCCTCAAAAACAAGATTCATGAAGGACTTGAGCACGTGACGCTCAATCTCTGTCGGCGTGAGTTTGTCGTCAAATTGACATGGTACCAGTGTAACTACGGTGGTTTAAGACCGTGGATTCTCTGTCCAAAATGCGGTAAAAAAGTGGGAGTTCTGTACCTGAAACTTTCAAAACTGGCGTGTCGCGGCTGTCAACGTCTCACCTATGCGATGAGCCAAACGAGCAAAATCGACCGACCGTTACTTCAAAATCGACGGCGTTGCAAAAAAAAGCTGGGTAGAACGCAAAAACCTTGGAAGATGCCAAAATTATCAATAGCCTTGCAAAAATTATTGAGCTTCTTGGTAAGTTCGCTACAGCTAAAATTACTGGCAAGTTGCCAAGTTGATATCGTTAAGGAAAAATTTCCATAACGGTGCATATAACCTGCATTACAGGTTATATGAGGTGTATTTTTTTGGTATTGGGCGATCGCTCCAAAATAAGACATCTGTACAGGAAGGAGACTATGAACCTAGACATAGTATCACCAGGACGATAACTCGTCCTGGTGCCAATCTGGTCTTAGTTGTTTCTAGGTGGTGGGGATTTGCTGGTGGATGGTACAATAATGGGAGAAGGTTGCTCCTTTGACGAAAAAAGCCCAATTATGCCACCACTCCCAATTAGCCCAATGAGCAGGGGGATAATAATTTTTTCCAGTATCTGGACTTTACCTGTCGGAGAATCAACATCCTCAAAAAATTTTGCACCCCTAGATTCTAAATCCCGCTTCACCTCGTAATGCAAGCCTTTACACTTGGCAAACTCGGCGTTGTTCACTTCCGCGCCCGTAAAATCAACTGAATTTAGATTAACTTCTCTAAACTTTGCTTTAGATAAATTAGTTCCAATGAATTTAGCGTTAGATAGGTTGACTCCCGTAAATTGTGCTTCCTGGCATTTTGCACCATTGAGAATGCAGTAGCTGAAGTTGCACCCATTAAATCTTGTTCCATTAAACCGACGATTAGTCAAATTTTGACCACTGAAATCTTCACCATTAATTTCGAGATGCAAACCTTCATCAGGGCAACTAACCTTAGTTTCGCTTGTCAATTTAATGTTTGAGTTCATATCACAATTGAGCGAAGGATTTTGATTGTGGCTTGGTGTATTCACTATTACTTCCTTTAACAGTAGGTTTTAGCCTATAAAAAACCTCTGGATAGAAAAAAGCTCCTGCCAAGCTTCCGCCAAGCTCCCAATCGTGATAAAATTAAAAAAACACATGAGAAAAGAGCTCGGCTGCCTGGGCTTGAGATTTGCCTAGGTTCCGGGTTTTTAATACTTAAAGACATCATAATACTAGCAAACTGTAAAAGCAAGTGCTACGGGTGTGGCATGGTTTACTATATAAAATTTTTTATAACAAAAAACTGGGTAAGTAAGTTTGATGTTATGAGATATAGCAAACTTTGGTAAAGATAATCAATATAGCTAGATAAAGAAAGATGAAGGAATTGAAAACCCTTTGCTCTCTGCTTTCTGCTGCTCTCCTTTTTGATTATCCCAAAGTAAAAATATTTGTTTTCACGAACTTAAGGTATCTAGGGAAGCCCCTTAAACGTTCCAGTCGTACCTTGTATTGTTATCATACCAATTTTTTGCACAGCCCAAGGAATAACTTTAAAGTTCTTACTACTAAAAAATACATATAAACAATAACAGAGCTATGGCATATAATGCGTGGGTAAAGCTACAATGTTCATATGCAAGTACAATATACGTAGTATGCCAACTCAGGAAAATAGGTCAGGCAAACAGTCTAAATCTTCTACAGTAGCAACCCCTCTCCCATCATCCGTCGCATTTATTCACAACCTTTTAGACGAATATGGACTAGATCCCTATGAGTTTAGAATCTATGCTCATATAGTCCGTAGAACAGGCGGTAAGCCTGAAGGAGTCTGCTTTGCAAGCCTTCGTAAGACAGCAGAGATTTGCAAAATGAGTATGCGGAAAGCTCAGCAGGCAGTAAAAGTTCTTGTCAAAGCGAATCTCGTTACACAGACTAAACGAACAGGACGTACAGATGAGTACCGAGTTACTCACATTGGTGATTGGGTACCTTCAGAAAAATTGGATGGAATTCGCAAAGACATTGCAAAAGGAGCTAAGCTGATAAAAGATTCGATAGAAGATCAGTTATAGTGTTGGCACTTCATCTCAGCGTCTCTAGCCTTAACCCTAAAAACACGAATCAAACTAAATCAATAGCTTGTGCATTAATTGCAAGAAGGTCTAAGGCTTCAAAGTAATACGGCTGCATTTGGCGAGTTTCAGAACAACTGTTCTACGAACTCTTCCAGGTCTGATCGCTTAATCCGCCAAGTCCGACCAATTAGCTTGGCTTTAAGAGTTCCTTCTGTAATGGCGTCTCTCAGAATTTGGCGAGGTAACCCAGTTAACTCTTGAGCTTCAGCAATGGTTAGTAGCAACTTTTCACCTACGCGGACACGAGTATCATCCCCAGTCCTAGCTAATAACGCTTCAATGACTGCTGACAGTTGTTCGATCACTTTGGGATTCTCGCCAAACTCCGCAATCTCGCCAACCGAGTAAACTTCTGTATCTTGCTGGTCGTGTTTGATTGTCGTGATTTGGCGAACATCATCTGGTGGATCTTCGTCAAAATCCGCCAACTCCTCACTCTGGGAATTTTCTGTATCTTTCTGCCCGTGTTCCACTGACGCTATTTGGCGGGATTCTACAGCAGGTTTGTAACCAGGCTGATTCAATTCCTCTTTAAATCTTGCCAGTTCCGTTTCATCAAAATTGGCTGTAGGTCGGGTCTTACCTTTCTCATACCGAACGCTGATTTTTCCTTGCTGGACGAAACGTTCTAGCAATCAGACACTGACCCCAAGGAATTGTGCTGCTTGCGCCTTATTCATAAAAACTCGCCAAACTCCGCAAGATACTAGTACATCTTTTGGCGGGATTTGGCAATACAGGGTAGGCGATACCTTCGGTAACGGCTATACTGCCGAATTGCTCAAGCAGGCACTCTCTCCCGATCTACTTAGCAGGTTCCGGTGGCAAGCCCAGTTGCTTACGAAATTCCTCACTATACTTTGCTTTCTCCCAGTTTTGGGCTTCTTTAACTTGTTCAGGAGTTAGGTTTTTGACATCAAAGAGGTTGGCATCAAAGAGGTCGGCAAGACTGAGGTTGGCATCTTTGAGGTTAGCATCTTTGAGGTTGGCGTTTCTAAGGCAAGCATCAAAGAGGTTGGCATCGATAAGAACGGCATCCTTGAAGTCGGCGTCTCTAAGGTAAGCATCTTTGAGGATGGCGCTGCTGAGGTTGGCATTAACGAAGTCGGCATATCTGAGGATGACGCTGCTGAGGTTGGCATTAACGAGGTTGGCATGAATGAGGATGGCATCACCGAGGATGGCACTGCTGAGGTCGGCACTACTGAGGTCGGTACTACTGAGGTCGGCACTGCTGAGGTTGGCATTACTGAGGTCGGTACTACTGAGGTTGGCGCTGCTGAGGTCAGCACTACTGAGGTCAGCACCACTGAGGTTGGCACCACTGAGGTTAACACCACTGAGGTTAACACCACTGAGGTTGGCAGTGCTCAAATCCAGATTACTTGTAAGTCCTACATCAACCAGAAATCGAACAATGCTTTCCTTCCGTTCTTCGTCTTTATCTAACCTTCGCAGCATCGATAATGTTCTAGCACGCACTATATCAAGCGCTGCATCTAGCACAAGGTATTCGGGGTCTGATTTTTCTAATTTTTTATCAATCAATACTTTTAGTTTTTTATCAATTAGCAGTTCGGACATTTGGTCAATATAAGCTTCAAGCGCCTGTTCACGTAAATTCTTGTCTGCTATTTCTTTTTCACTCTTAGCTTGTTCTTCCGCCTGCTCTTTCTCCTCTTGAGCGCGTTTATCAGAACGTCTCTGTTCCCTTTGTTCAAAGTAAAATAGTGCGAAAGGAATAGCGATCGCGCCACCAAGTTGCAACCAATCCCACAGAGTCTTGGAAGATTGGAAGTTTTCAGTTTCCTTCTTTGTTATTTTAATAACTTCTTTAGTTTTGGGATTGATTTCTTGCTCTGTGGTTACTGATTTATTTGAGTCTTTTCCGATACCAGTCCACTCACCAACACCCTCAAAGGGATACAGTTTTGCAAAAGTTGCGATCGCTCCAAGCAAGGCAGCTAGGGTAGCAATTCGTATCAATAGCTTTCGCCTAACGGACAAGAATTTGACCAAATTAGCGGACTTCTCGCGCCATACACCCATAAATTACCGCAAACAACCCCTACATCATTATGACTTGCTGACAAAGTGCCTGTGGTAGGGTGGCGATTTCTCCCAAGAGTGCGTAATTTTGTGCAGTCTTTTTGACTTGAGATGGGCGATAGCGTAAGCGCTAACGCCGTCCATGCGTATCGCTATGTGGATGCCTAAGCTAAGAAGTTTGTCGCGCTATACCAGGTCAGAGAGCAGGTCAGTCATTTTCTTTTGCCACTCAATTTAGCACGTTAAGTACGCAAGAGCCATAATTCCTTCTAATTTTTCTTAAAGTATGTTGTAAAAGTATATGTGTGTGACTTAAAGGAAAAGATTGCCGTTTTTTAAAGTAAAAGCTTGCCCCCCACCGTAGAGGCTGAAAGCCTTATTATTTCGATTAATTCTGAATTATTCGTTGAATGTGCTTTGCGATCGCTGAACGCCAAGGGCAAGTTAAGGAGAAAAACAAATGACCAACGCACAACCAGAAGACATAACCGCACGCTTGGACAACATTGACGAGCAATTAGAGCAATTAGGGGACGAAATTGACCTAATTCGCACAATCCAGAATGGAAATAGACGGGAAACCCGTGCCAATAGCCAGACAGCCGCTAGATTGGAGCGAACTGTCAACCGACTTGCTGACATTGCCCGTGACCATCAGGTTGCTTTACGTATTGCATCCCAGGAAGCTGAGCGCGATCGCCAAGAATTCCGATCCGAGATTCGGCGGATTTGGGAATATCTACGCGATCGCAATGGCGGTAGCAGTCCACCTCAATAAGCGCTTCCATTGCCAAAGTTTTGTAGCGCATAACCAAGGGTTGTAAAACTTTGTGCAACCCCTATATCAGTGGCGGGCTAGAAGCCCACACCACAAGAGAAAGTTGGATATTGTTTATTTGGAAGTCCCTTACAAAATCCTTTATTTGGATGCTTGACAAATATTACGATCGCTCTCACTCACATTCGGATTATTTTTTAGGTAATTCTTTAGCTTTGTACATCCCTGCTGCATAAGATTATCTAAGTCTAAATTCCACAACATCATGCCAGCATTCCCACCACTAACTAACAGTTTATTATCTGGACTGAAACTGACGCTATTCACTTCACCAGTATGTCCCAATAGCGTTTTCATCAAAGTACCATCCATGGCGTTCCATAGTTTGATAGTACCATCAGCGCTACCAGAAGCTAGTATCTGACTGTTTGAACTGAAACTCAAGCTCTTTACACCGTTTGTATGCCCTGTGAGAGTATTAACTAACCCACCATCTGGAACTTTCCAAAGTTTGATGGTGTTATCCCAACTTGCTGAAGCTATGGTTTTGCCATCTGGACTGAAACTAAGGTGTGCGATCGCTAAACTATGACCCTTCAAAGTTTTCACCAAAGTGCCATCCACACCCCAAAGTTTCACAGTATTATCATAGCTGCCAGAAGCTAACATCTTACCATCCCGGCTGAAACCGACACTTGTCACCTCATCATTATGTCCTGACAGTGTTTTTAATAACTTGCCATCAGCAAGACGCCATAGCTTAATTGTTTTATCTGCACTTCCAGAGGCAATGATTTCATTATCTGGGCTGAAACTGATACTAGTCACTCTTTTTTCATGCCCTGTTAATGTTTTAATTAACTGGTTATTTCTTAGATTCCAAATTTTAATACTTTTATTGTCACCAGCTGTTGCTAAAGTTTTCCCATCAGAACTAAAAATCGCAGCATAAATGATATCTTGCTCGCTCTTAAAAGCTTTCAATAAAGACGCACTCGTCATTTTTTTATGCTGCCATAATTTGACTTCTCCATTCCATCCAGCAGAGGCCAAAACTTTGCCATCCGGGCTAAAACTCACACTATAAATACTATCTTCTTGCGCTCTGCTACTATTGGTTAAGTTCCAAAACCGAATAGTTTTATCATCACTGGCAGAAGCAAGAATTTTACCATCAGGGCTAACATTTACATCTCTAACTTGTTCATCATGCCCTTTAATAGCTGCCAACAAAGTACCATCTAAACTCCAAAACTTAATAGTACCGTCAGCAGCAGCAGAAACAACAAGTTGACCATCCGGGCTAAAGCTAATACTGTTGACTTGCTGAGTATGACCCTTTTTACCCCCCAGAGTTTGCCATAATTTACCATCCAACTTCCATAAATTGATACTTTTATCACCACTAGCAGAGGCAATAATTTTACCATCAGGGCTAAATTTGACACGAGTAATCCGTTCTGTATGTCCGGTAAAAGTTCTCATTAATTTAGCATCAGCTACATTCCAAAGTTTGACAACGTTATCTTCACCACCAGAGACAAGAAACTTACCATCTGGACTAAAGGTAACACTATTAACCCAGCCGTTATGGGCATTCCATGTGTTAATTAACCCGCCATCCATGCGCCAGAGTTTCACAGTTTTATCTCTGCTACCAGATGCAATGATAAAGTCTCCGCCCTGTCTTCCCCTCTCCGAAAAAGAATGTAGAGACGAGCCATGGCGCGTCTCCACAAGGGTTGTCCCAAAACTAACACTCGTAACGATATCACTATGTCCTGTCAAAATTTGTACTACCTTGCCATCAATAGAATATATATTGATAGTTTTATCAGTACTTCCAGAGGCAAGAAATTTACCATCCGGACTAAAAGCGATACTCGTCACTCTACCTTCCTGGGCTGGGAAAGTAGAGATTAATTTGCCATCTTCACTCCAAATTTTTATAGTAGAATCATCGCTGGCGGAGGCGAGAAGTTTACGCCCAGGGCTAAAACTAACAGCATTCACTTGTTGAGCGTGACTTTGCAAGCGGTTAATCTCTTGAGTTTGGTAAACGGCTTGCTGGAGAGTCGCCACAGTTGCTAGCTCCACATCTTTTGCAGGTGCAAAAACTTGCTTAAACTGTTCCCCAGCTTTCACGCTTGCGATTAATGCTTCCATCTGACGATTGGATAATAGCAGCGCTTCAGATGATGCATTCAAAGCAGCAACTTCCCTAACCTGGGCTGCTTGTTGTTTGAAATAAGCCAATCCACCAAAACCCGTCGCTGTAACACCAAGTACGCTCATAACTGCAACAGCCCTTTGAGCTTGTCGCAATCGCTTCTTTTGCTCGAGTTGTTGTCGTTGTCTTTCCTCCAGACAAGCCGCAATAAACCGTTGGACATCGTCAGACAATTCATCAGTGTATTTGACATAAATTTCTTCCGCCTCAGCCAGACGCACGCCCCGCAATAAAAAATCAGATTGTTCGTCTTTGTGCTTCCACAAAACGGCTGCTTGCTCAATTTGACGTTGTAGCCGCAATTTACTGCGATTTTCCTCCAGCCACCAACGCAATGTTGACCAGTGACGAATGAGAATTTCATGAGCAACTTCTATAGTCACCGCATTTGCAGGTAGAGACAAAGCAGGTGGTATTTCCTCCTGGTTCCCCTTGTCCCCCTTGTCCCCGCCTACTTTCCCCTCATCCTCCAGATTGACGACTATGAGTTTTACCGCAGTTAAAGCTTGCAATGTTCTTTCCACCAAAGGGGCGGGATATTTTTTCACAACCAGATCCGACTTCAATACCCTTCGCTTTGTATCTTCTGTACCCTCTCCTAACTGAGTCAGTGACAGAAAAATCCAGCGAGCGCAATCTCGTGCAAGACTATCTAAACCATCGTAAACTGCTTGTGCCTTTTGTTCTAGAGCACCTTTAATTCCCCCAAGATGTTGCTGATAAGCGGCTAAAGTTAGCTCGCCCTCCTGGCGGTATTCCCACAACTGTTGCAGTACAAATTCTAAGAGCGGTAAATTTCCTACAGAGTCGTTTAACTCCTGTAAAAGAATTTCCACGAGTCCAGATTCTACTTTTAGACCGACTTGTTCGGCTGGGTTGACAATAACACGGCGGTAGTCATCATGACTCAATCTGGGAGGAACCAGTACACTCGACTGTTGTAGTAGTATAGCCAGTGCTGGTACTTCCAAGCAGGGGGCGATGAAGTCTGCTCGTAAAGTGATGACTAATTTAAACCTGTCAGAAGCGTATTTTATCGCACCCAACACAAGTTCTAAAAATCGCTTTCTATCTTCATCAGGAGCAAGAGTGAAAAGTTCTTCAAACTGATCTACCACCAAAACTACCATTGGTTCCGGGCGGCTGCGTACCCAGTAGACAAAACCCTCTACCCCTTGGTAGAGTAACCCTTCTAGTATCAGGTGAGGAGATGAGGAGGTCATTTCTCCCCCTACTTCCCCTCGTCCCCTTGTCCCCTTGTCCTCTTGTCCCGAAGCCGCCAATCGTCGCGATAACGCTTCTAGGGGTCGGGCGCTAGGTCTAAAACTTTTGATCCACCAATTTTCGCTACCAGGTAATTGTTTACCAGAACGCAGTTGAGTCATTAATCCCGCCTGTACGACGGAGGATTTCCCACTACCAGAAGCTCCTACCACCGCCAGGAATGAATTGCGTGCTAAGTCGTTAATCAACTGTTGGGTTAAGGTTTCTCTACCGTAAAAATACTGAACGTCTTCTTCACCAAAAGCTTCTAAACCTTTGTAAGGGCAAATACCTAAGTCCAATGCTGCCGCTTTCTTCTGACTGCGTGTCTCGGTAAATGCAGGTATAATTTCGATAATACCTTGCGTACCTGATAGCCAAATGTGGAGTGGAAAAGCTCCAGCCAAGCGGACTTGCAATTGAGTAATCCAACCCGCTATTGATAAGCCATTCGGTTTAGAAGCTGTTGTGAGAGTATTTACCAGAGCATCTGCAAATTGTTCTAAATTGTGACGGGGCGAGTTCGCAGCAATAATACATTGTGCTTTTTCAGAGCCGATTTGCAAATCTTCAATCCATTCCTGTAGGAGGGTGCGATCGCTCTCCCCCGCCAAAAAATCTAAAATGATAATCTGTTGGGCGGCTTGAGAGCGACGTAACTGTTGTCTCAACCAAGCGCGGCTCAACCAAACATCTTCTGAAAGTACTAAGGCAACTTCTCCTGTAGGGGTTTCCTCCAATCGTCCGCGCAAATACAACAATACTGTTGCTGGTTTTTCAGTTTTATGTTGTTTTTGGTTTGGTAAATACAAAAATTCTTGAATTGCTTCTCGAACCTCTTTAGCAGTTGCTTTCCCCTGTCGAGGTAAATACTCCAACTCAAAGCCACCAGCACTACGCAAAACTTTACAAAAAGCAAGTGTTGTTTGAGTACCGCTCCATCCTTCTGCAACAAGTGCTTGCCTTTTGGGACGTGATTCCTCAATTGCCCCAATTGAACCAAGAATCAGTTCCCCAACGCCTTCAACAATTCGTTTAGGAGTTTGTAAGGGATATTCCCGAAACAACTGAGTGTCCCCTTTGCCACGTTTCTGCTGATTAATCAGGCGCAGTTGTTGGTTCGTTTTATCTATATATTGTAGAGTTTGGTGATAAACATAGCGATAAAGACCATCAGCAGAAATCGCTCCTTGTGAATCTGCTGCCTCTCCCTGCAATCCGCGCATCAAATAATAAGTAAATACCCCATGCCCTAGTTCTGGAAACTCCCAAGATTGCTGATCGGTGTCACAAGAAAGCAGGGCATAAAATCCTTTACTCGTCGCAGCGACTTTCTGCAAAACTTCCACCAGTTGACGTGTAGCATTCAGTAAAGGTTCTGCTACGGTTGCGCCCCTAAGTGTCATTCCACCACTATGACAGGCATCAAGCCAGACTAGCTGATTTTGTGCCGGACATTTCCCCAACAATTGCAACAGTTCTTGTATGGCTAAACCCGTGTTGAGTATGTCATCTTTTTGAGTATTTGCCAAACATAGGAATGTTTGATAAGTGTTTGGCACAAATATTCCATGACCGGAGAAATAAAATAGAATTGTGTCTTGTGGGCGAGCAGCCGTGGAGATTTCTTGAAGGCTAGCACGAACAGTGTCTAAGTAAGGTAATTGTGGAGCAAAATCATGGTAAATTTTTATCTCTTTTTGCGGAAAATGCTCGGTTGCTCCAACCAAAGCTTTTGCTAACCCCTGACAATCCAAGGCTGAGTAGTTCAGATTTGGGAGTCGCTCATCTTGGTACTGGTTAACTCCCACCAGTAGTAGCCAAAGTTTAGCAGCACTTGTTTGTTGAGTGTAGGTTGAGCGACTAGTACCAACTGCGCGTGGACACATTTTTTTTCTGAAAATTACCTTAGCTGTTTGTAGTAAAGTTTTGGGGAAGCGTCTTTGCTCGACCCTACACTTGTTATTAGGTCAGATTGCGTATTTTTATGCACCCTCGAAACAACCTTGTTGAAATCTTTTCGACTTTTTTAGTATTTGCCGACGATCGCTTTTGTCGTTGGGTAACGGATGCTAAGCTACGTCGTAGTATAGCAAACGCAATACAGCAAACCCCACAAGAAACAGACGAAGACTTTTGGATTAGCTTCTTATATAATCAGTTACGCAAATCGTCATCAGTAACACTTGCCAAAGAACATACCATTGCTTACTTACAAGAACCCTGCTACTGGACATCTCAAAAAATAGTTGCTAGCTTTGCCACAACCCAGTACAAGCTATCGGACTGTTTTCAGATAGCTATTACCCAAGTTGATAAAATCTTCAAAGGTTTTAACCCTAATAGTGGTTCTAGCTTAAAAAACTATGCCAGTACAGTCTTCGGGCTTGCCATTCGCGAAACTTTCAGGCAACGTCATGAAATAGATATTTGTACGGATTGGGGACTCTTGCGAAAAATTAGTAAAAAGCGATTGGAAGAGTCATTGCAAGCTGAGAGCTTTCCTAGAGACACTATTGTTGCTTACATGACTGTCTGGAACTGCTTCAAGTTGCTTTACGTACCAACTCAAGCCCATACCAGTCGTCAGTTGTCCAAACCAGATAATCAAACTTGGGAGGCGATCGCAAAAGCTTACAACTCACAAACCCATCAGCAAGTTCACCCCCAAACTTTAGAAACCTGGCTACTTGCTTCTGCCAAAGCTGTACGTAGGTACCTTTATCCTAATGTGACTTCTTTTAACGCTCCCGTTAACTCAGAAGATTCCGGTGAGTGGCTAGATAATATACCATCAAATGAACTAGACTCTCCCCTCACTTATATTATTGCCCAAGAAGAACAACAGTTAAGGGGTTCTCGCCAATCTGAGATTAATCAAGTCTTGATAGAGGCGCTTACCCAATTAGATCCGCAAGCCCGACAAATTTTGCAACTCTACTATACTCAAGGATTAACTCAACAACAGATTGCTAAACAACTACAAGTTCAACAATATACTGTTTCGCGACGGTTGACAAAAACGAGGGAAACATTGCTGAAGTCTTTAGCTAGCTGGAGTCAAGAAAACCTGCATATTTCTATGACACCAGACATACTTAAAAGTACCAGCGCTGTAATGGAGGAATGGCTGCAAGTTTACTATATGCAAGACAAAAATCAAAAAGTCTTATAACCTTTATTTGCTCCGTAAAAACATTTAGTCCCTAAAATAACTGCCATGACTGGAAACCCTACCGTTTTTACCTTTGCTTCGCCAACTCACTTGATTTTAGAAGTACCAGAAAACGTTCAAAATCAGATTTGGCAAGAAAATACGTCTTTTTCTCACCAAACTTCTCGCTATCAAGCCTATATCAATAAAATTTGCCTTTTTGCTATCTTACCGTGGTTGCAAGAAGACTTAGCATCCCAGGCAAAGCCTTGGTTAGGTAGTGCGGCTTTACCAAGTTTTTGGGAGTTTGTCAATGGAACCGCTATCGCGATCGGCGAAACTCGATTGATTTTGGTTCCTAGTGAGGAAATGGATATGAGTGAATTGCGCGTTCCACAAGAATGGGTAGATATACCCAGTTGGGCAGGGGATTATTATTTAGCAGTACAAGTCGAACCAGATGATGAATACGTTAAAGTTTGGGGCTATTGTACTCACGAACAACTGAAAAATAAAGGAAGTTATGACGCAGGCGATCGCACTTATTCTTTAGAAGCAACAGATATCATTGAGGATATCAGTACTTTAGCAGTAGCATATCAACTTTGCCCGCCAGAAGTTACACGGAGTAGCATTCAACCATTGCCAACTTTATTACAAGAACAAGCACAGAACCTCATTTCCCGTTTGGAAAAGAGCGAGATTGTTTCACCCAGGATGGAAATCCCTTTTCAACTTTGGGGTGGATTAATGGAGCATGGGGGTTGGCGAAAAAGCTTATATCAGCGACGCTTGGGAATACAAGAAGAATGGTCGCTTTTAGCTTGGCTGGAAAACGGTGTTTCCCAATTGGCTGAAGCCATTGGATGGGAAAGGTTTAATTTACAACACAGTGCAGCAGGAGCGCGAAGTACGGAAGAAAAAATACAATTAGATACATTCTTCTCTCGCCAATTGCCGATCGCAGGTCAATCATACGAACTTAGAATATTACCAAAACAACAAGAAGAGGTCATAATTTGGCGCTTTGAGTTGCGTAACGCTGTGGAGGAATTAGCTATTCCTGGTGGCTTTACACTCAGACTCTTGACAGAAGATTTGCAGCCATTCCCTAATAATGAAGATGTAGCTACAACTACAGTCAAACAACTGTTTGTGGAAGTTGCTTTAGAACCACAAGAAGGCATAGTCTGGGAAATAACACCTTTTCCTGAAAACTATGAGCGAGAAATTCTCAGGTTTTAATACTTTGTTTGGTGTTTGGCAAGTGGGAAATATTTCAGATATGCTTTAAGAACCCAACTCAACTGGTACAGGAGATATTGGTAAACTGGTCTGCGTTCGCTCTTGCAAAACCAAGTTTATACCTTCTTTCGCGGTCTTCGACTCGTTCAAAACAAATTCACTCGGTCTTTGATATTCATGGAATACTTTTTCAAGTATACAAATGTCTATTGGTTCCATGAAATTTAACATCCTGTGTAAATGCAACATTTCTGTTTTATCGATGTAGTTTTTGATTTTAGAGTTTTTAGAAATATATTCATCAATTCCTACATTGGGTATTCCCAAAATATCGGCAAGTATGATAGAGTGAAGCCTATTTCCAAAGTGAAAATCCATCTGGCTGAGAATTTCCACAAAATCTTCTGGTTGATTCCATGAGTGCAGCTTGCAATTTTGATCGGGTAAGTAATTTTTCAATAGTTTGTGAAAATTATTATCATTTTTCTCTTCATCTACTTGAGCAGGTAATAAATGAATTACTGAATTAAAGTTTTCAATCAATGGGAGTAGCTGTTGTGAATAAAACTCAGCCCTTCCTTCACCCCACCAAAAGTTTCCTGTAAATGAAATATTTTTTATTTGACTTGAGCGATCGCTTTTAATAAACTTTTCATATCCATCCACGTTAAGAAATGCTAAATGACCTCCTAAATAAGATTTAACAGACTTTAGCTGAGTAACAGCCAAGCCATAGGAATCTTTATCTCTTAAGTATAGTACATCTGCATTTTGCAAAAACTTGGCTTTTGTTTCTAATTCTTCCGACTCAAAAGCTTCTAAACCTACACCTAAATAACAGAAACGCTTACCCATCATTTTTGCCAATTGTTGCATCATCAACAATTTTCCAGAGTTATCTTTTAAGTTATAAGTACTACCACTCCAAATTAAATAATCGCTTTGAGAAAGTATATAAGCTTTTTGAATTGTTGATAATTTCCGAGTGTTGCAAAAGACAACTTGACTATTCATTGTTTCATAATAATTGTCTTCACAAAACACAAATATTTTTGTAATGACTTCTTGGTCAGAAAAATACTTAATTAGTTCTTGGATACACAAATCGTCACCAACATTCTTAAACCCATAATAACCCATTAAAATAATATTCATAATAAAAGTTGCTTTTTCTCCATAAGGGTACGATCGCCCGCATGACTGGGCTTCTTTACTGTTGCTAAGGTAGCGCGTTGCAGTGAATCCAATACTTGTCGGTTAACGATAGTTAAGGTTCAGAAACCCGGTTTCTCATTTTTGCTTAACCTCTCATTTTCGCTATCCCTTGCAGTATTGATATGGGATGGTAAATTGTTTTGGTAATTTATTTGTTTTTAATTGATCTTCAAACTCTGTAACATCGGGGAGAGTACTGAAGTATATTGCAAAGATTTGATGAACGTACCCGTCTTAACAAACCAACAACCAAACTACCCCTCTATTGCTATCGTGTTTTCAGTTTTATTCTTTTTTAATTTGAAAAATCTTAATTTGACTGACTTACCTATTATCCTAGGTATAGTGTATAATTGCCAAAATATCAAATTCCAAAAGTATCCATACTGAGGATAACATTTAACTAATAGTAGGTCTGCCATCAAATAGAGTCTAGTCTCCTTTAAAGAAGAGTCTCTCACAATGTATCTAATTTGTTCGGGCTTGGGTGGAGCATGACCGATGATAGCATCCTTTTGATAAAACTTTGCCTGCACAAATAAGCCTAACAATCTATCCAAACTCCATGCAGGTAGCCAGGTTAAAGCACCCACTATTTTCATCGCCCCTGAAAGTTCGTGAAGGGCTGCTTTAACCCGCTCTGTTTTCCAGACTCTGTTATTAAAATTCTCAAAATGAATCCCATTTTGGTCTGTTCTTTGCTTCCAGGGAAAAATAATATGGCGAATGTCTAATGGTTTATCTAGAGGAGCAATGGGTACTTCTAGTAAACCTTTGTAATTTCCTTGTTGAAAAGGATACGGGTTCTCTGGAGTTTTCTGACAAATCTCTAATTGCTCTACTTCAGGGATCGTTTCCCAATCTTGTTTGATACGTGCTTCATCATCATCATTGATATTTTGAATTTTGAGACGTAAAACCCAGCTATCAGGAAATCTTTGAAAATACTTTACTGTTAATTCTAAAAGTTCGGGGTGTGCAAAGTCATCGTCATCTAATGCCATGACATAATTGCCTTTAGCATTGATTAATCCCGTAAACCTTTGCATGACTTCACCCTTAAAGGGACTCGTTAAAAATTCTACTCTAGGGTCATCAATTTTTTTGACACTTGCCTCAGGAGGATAAACTAAAATAAATTGCACATCTCCCTTAATTTTCAATAACTGTTCTAACCAAAAATCACTAAAACTGCCTCTGGTGGCGGTAACAATTGTTAAGAATGGTTGGTTGCTCATTTTTTTGCTGTCAGTGTTAACTCTATTTATACAAATACTCAAGGCAGTTAAATATTAGACAATTGAAAATTAGATGTTAAAACTAATATGTAGCCTTGGCTTTTCTTACCGCCTGCATTCCAATCTATGCAAGTGTAGCCCGGTTATACTGGAATAAGAATATACCAATAACCAGACAGATAACAGAAATTATATGCGTATCCTTATGCTATCGTCCACATTTCCTTACCCTCCAAGTCGGGGTGGAACAGAAATTAGAACATTTAACTTACTTAAATACCTGCATCAAAATCATGAGGTGACTCTTGTGACACAACGCCATAAGGCAGTATCTGATGCAGAAGTAGAAGAATTACGCAATTGGGTTAGTGAACTCGTGGTTTTTCCCCTACCCCCAGAACCTCAGAACAGAAGTGGTATGGCTAGTCTCTTGGCAAAAGCGAGACGCTTCACGAATTCAGTGCTAAAGGCGATTCCAGCTAATGTTTTATATCGCTATTCACCAGAAATTCAAGCTTTGGTAGATAATTATGTCCGGGCGCAAAAGTGTGACGCAATCACTTGCGAGCATAGTGTCAACGAAATATATATTCGCCCTGAATTTCGTAACAGTGTAAATACCGTTGTGGATGTCCACAGTTCAGTCTATGGTTGGATACGCGACCATTTAGAGATGGGGGCTTCGCAGAATGCGCTACGCGATCGCCTGTATTTGTCTTTCGTCCTAAAACGTTATGAAAAACGCTACTGTACTAAATTTTCCAACATTGTCGTTACGACTGAAGACGACCGACAAGAATTTTTGAAACTCCGTCCAGATATTGACATTAAGGTAATTTCTAATGGTGTCGATTTAGATTTATTTCCCTATCGTTCTCACGATCCTAGGGGACATCAGCTAATTTTTGTGGGAGCGATGGATGCATCTCACAACATTGATGCGGCGCGTTTTTTTGCTTTAACAGTGTTACCAGAACTGCAAAAACGCTATCCAAATGCTACATTTAGTATTGTCGGTGCTAGACCTACACCATCCGTTTTGGAACTGAAGAATCGCCCAGGAGTAGTGGTGACTGGTCGCATTCCTTCAATGGCAGAGTATTTACATCAATCTACCGTTTGCGTAGTGCCACTGCGAAGTGGCTTTGGGATTAAAAATAAAACATTAGAAGCAATGGCTGCAGGTGTACCTGTTGTTGCAAGCGATCGCGGTTTAGAAGGGCTAGCTGTCGATGAAGCGGGTTTACCACTCAGAGCATTACGAGCCAATCAACCAGCCGAGTATGTTAATGCCATCAGCCAATTATTTGAAAACCCGCAGTTACGAGCAGAATTATCTCACAATGGCAGGCAACTTGTAGAAACAGATTTTACTTGGGAAACTGCTGGTAAAAGATACGAACAAGTTCTACAGTGACCAGTGACCAGTGACCAGTGACCAGTGACCAGTGACCAGTGACCAGTGACCAGTGACCAGTGACCAGTGACCAGTGAATCCCTTTGCCTTCGTAGTTCTAGCTTATTACAGTAGTTTTCAGATAAATTAACCACACTATGCTCTTGTGGTACGGGCGTCCCCGCCCGTACATTCGAGAGGGCGGGCGAGGAAGCCCACTCCACTCCCTGTAGTCTATTAACCTGAAAATTACTGTCATTTGCGAAGGCAACATTCACTGGCTAATAAACGTCTCATGACTAACATAAACCCCTAGCCTCTATGCTAACTTATGATTTTCTAATTTATTTAGTCATGAGAGTTTTTATATGATTGAGTTAACAAGAATCAGCGTAACCATTTTTTAAGGAGTATATCTTACAATTTTGAGATACATGGTATACTCTTTTCGCCTATAATCTACGTAAAACTCCCGTGTTGTGAGAAATACCACCGTTATGTCTGCCAGGAAAACAGACCCTTTAAAAATTTGGTTGATAGCGATCGCAGCGACGTTTAGCTTATCACCAATCCTCATTTGCTTCGCATTTACCAAAATGGAGGGCTTGTCAACAGAACAAAAGATAGAAACTAGAACACAAGCAATATCAACAACTGCCACTTTCTTTCTAGGATTAGCAGTGATGATGAATGCTTACTTTGCCGCCAAACGTGTAGAAGCCAGCAGAATGGGAGCGATCGCAGCAGAAAAAAGCAATGAAATTGAGACACAAAACACTCAACTAGCTAAAGAAAAGCTGATTGCAGAAAAATTTATGACTGCAATTACCCAGCTTGGACATGAAAGTGTTGCCACAAGAACAGGTGCTATTTATACCCTAGAAAGAGTGGCTCAGGATTGTCCCAAAGAATACTGGACAATCATGGAAATACTCACTGCTTTTGTGCGAGAAAATTCTGTTGAGCAGCAAGAAGCGTTTTTTGAGAAAAGATTAAACATTCGTACAGATCTTCAAGCGGCGCTGACTGTTATTGGTAGGCGCGAAGCAGAGAAAGACTTGCCCAACCAAAGAATTGATTTGCGGAATGCGGATATCAAAAGAGCTGACCTGCACAAAGCAAACTTGCAACAAGCAGACCTGCGAGGAGCCGATTTAAGTGAAGCAGACTTGCGTGGTGCGGATTTGTCCGAGGCAGATTTGGAGAATGCAAAACTCTGCGGATCTGTTTTGTACGAAGCCAACTTGCAATCAACGAATTTGGAGGAAGCTAATCTTTCCGGAGCCAATTTAAATCGTGCTTGGGTATGTGGGGCAAACTTACGTGCAGCCAATCTTTCAGGAACAAGTTTGCGCGGAGCAAATCTACAAGGAGCGAATTTATATAAGGCTAATTTGTGCGGTTCCAATTTAAAAGCTGCTAACCTACAAGGGGCAAAGCTATTTCTTGCTAATTTACAAGGGGCGAAACTTGGGAAAGCCAACTTACAGGGAACGGGTTTGATTGGAGCGAATTTGCAACAAGCAAACCTGAATGGAGCGAACCTGCAACAAGCAAATTTAAATGCAGCTAAACTACAGCACGCAGAAATCTTTTTTGCCAACTTATCTGAAGCTAGTCTCCGGGAAGCCGATCTTTATGGTGCGAACCTCATGGGGACAAACTTCCAAATGGCAATTCTGGATGAAGCTAACCTTTGCGGGGCAAACCTTATAGGAGCCAATCTTAGTATGACAAACTTAAGTGATGTCAAACTGGAAGGAGCCATCCTAACAGGTGTCAAAAATTTAGAACCGCATCAGATTACAGTAGCTTCTGGTGATGTGACAACCCGTCTACCAGAAAATGTCGATCTACCAAATCATTGGACGCAAATCGGCTAATTGGTACTTTTGTTGATACTCAATAAGCTGTCATAATTCATTTGCACGGTATGTGCAACAGGGTGCGTCCCTCATTTCATGAATATAAGATATTTAAATTTATACTTTATTGAATTCACCGGACGACAACTGAATCCGGATCTAGAAGCATAAGTTAGCAGTTTAGTGCCTGAAAGCCTGATTATGAGGTGACTAACTTACCTTTAAACTGACTCATAAACAAGTCATAGTAGAATCCTTGTTTTTGCATCAGTTCGTCATGAGAACCCGTCTCAATGATTTCACCTGCCTTGAGCACCAGAATCTGATCGGCATTGCGAATTGTGCTCAAACGGTGGGCAATCACAAAGCTAGTACGTCCCTGCATTAATCGATCCAAAGCTTCTTGGATCTTCTGTTCCGTGCGGGTGTCCACATTGCTAGTCGCTTCATCCAGAATGACCATGCGGGGATTCTGAATCATCATGCGGGCGATGGTCAGCAATTGCCGTTGTCCTTGGCTTAAATTACTGCCCCGTTCCGTTAACATCGTATTATAGCCATCCGGCAGATGCAAAATGAAGTCGTGAGCATTGGCCTGTTTGGTCGCTTCAATACAGTCTTGTTCGGTGGCATCTAAGCGGGCATAGCGCAGATTGTTCATAACGGTGTCAGAGAATAAAAATGCCTCCTGCAACACAATGCCAATTTGCCGTCGCAGGCTGTCCTGTTGGACGGTAGCAATGTTGTGCCCATCAATCAAAATTTCGCCCCCATCGAGGTCGTAGTACCGAGTCATCAGGTTGATGATGGTGCTCTTCCCGGCTCCAGTTGGTCCACACAAGCCAATTTTTTCCCCCGGTCTAGCTTCAAAGGTGTTGTGCTTTAGGATGGGTCTACCTTGAACATAACTAAAGTCTACATCCCGAGCTACCACGTGACCCTGAATTGGTGGCATTTCTGGAGCGTTAGGCTGGTCTACAATGGCTGGCCGTTCATCCAAAATGCTAAAAATGCGTTCAGCTGCCGCGATCGCTGCCAGCAAACCATCCAAGTTATTGGCAAGACTCCCGATCGGAATCGAGAACTGGCGAGTGTATTGCAAGAATGTTGCAACAACTCCCACATTTGCCTGTCCTTGCAAGGTTAGTAGTCCCCCCACTAGTGCCACCAGCGCCACATCCAGATTCGTCAACACGAGGGTAACGGGACGACTTACCAAGGCCAGCAAGCGTGCCTTGACACCTGCGTCCCGAACTAGCTTACTGACATCCTCAAAAGTCGCGATCGCCTCTTCCTGTCGTCCATAAGCGATCGCAACCTTCTGCCCGCTGACGGTTTCTTCCAGCAGTCCGTTGAGTTCACCAATCTGTTCTTGAAGATTGGCAAACACAGGCCCCGCAATCTGACTGATGAAGCCCAAAAACACCACAACCATTGGGGCAATCGTTAAAGCCGCGATCGCCATTTTCCAGTTCAGTAGGAACATGGCTAAAACAAGGAAGACTAATTGTAACGTTTCGCTGACGAGTGAATTGAGGCTGTTGCGGAAGAATTGGGCCACCACATCCGTATCATTGGTAACGCGGCTCATTAACTCCCCGATTGATTGGCGATCGAAGAAGTTCAGCGACAGCCTTTGCATCCGCTCAAACAACTCTTGCCGCAACCGATAGAGTGCCCGTTGCACCACGCGATTCAGCATCAGACTTTGCCAGAGCATGGCACCCCAACTGCAAATGGCTGCTATTACCATCCCGATAGCCAGTTGGGCGATCGCCGTTGGATCGGGAGCACTGCTTAAATTGTTCAACCCTACTCCTAGCCAATAGGGAATGAGCAGGTTTAACACCGTGCTCAGCAACAGTAAGGCAATGACTCCGACAATCTCCAGGGTATACCGAGTGACGTAACTGAACAACCGTCCTAACACCTTCATAGGTGGCTGGGCGGCGGGAGGTTCCCCAGCTTTGGATTTTACCTTTCGGTGCAGCAAAGGCTTTTTCATCCGAGGACACCTCCCAATTGAGAATGGTAAATTTCCTGATACAGGGAACTGCTGTGAAGGAGTTGCTCGTGGTTTCCTTGAGCAATAATTTCTCCAGCTTCCAGCAGGAAAATATTGTCTGCGGCGATTGCCGTACCGATCCGTTGGGCGACAAACAACGTGGTGGTGTCTGCCATCAGGCTTTTCAAAGCATCTTGTACCCGTGCTTCCGTTACCATGTCCAGGGCACTGGTACTGTCATCCAGGATGAGAATCTTGGGTTTGACGGCAACCGCACGGGCGATGGACAGGCGTTGTCGTTGTCCGCCTGAAAAGTTGGCTCCTCGTCTTGCCACTGTAGCATCATAGCCTTCGGGAATGGCTGACACAAACCCGTGGGCATCTGCCACCCGAGCTGCCTCAATCATCTCGTCTTCAGTCGCATCCGGTTTGCCATAGCAAATGTTTTCCCGCAGTTTGCCGCTAAACAGTACCGACTCTTGGAGGGCTACACCCACGATTTGGTGCAGGGTTTCCAGGGGAATATCCCGCACGTCGATCCCATCGATGGCGATTCGTCCAGCCGTCACATCGTAAAAACGAGGAATCAGGTTCACCAAGGTGGATTTGCCGGAACCTGTTGCCCCTAAGAATGCCACCGTTTGTCCCGGTTCGATCGTCAGATTGATGTTTTGTAACACGAGTCGCCCCAGCCGCCCATCTCGACTGGGGTAACTGAAACTGACATCCTCAAATACAATCCGTCCTTTGGCAGTAGCTGGGGTTAATCCGGCGGGAGTGGTAGGTTCGGGGATGGCGGGGATGGTATCCATCACTTCAAAAATCCGCTGGGCAGAAGCTTCTGCTGCCGTTAACTGAGGCGCGATTGCAGCCAGTATCACTAGAGGCACCAGAACGGTAACGAGGTACTGGGTAAAGGCCAGTATTTCGCCCACAGTGACAGCACCCTGATTTAAGCTGTGCCCTCCAACCCAGAGGACAGTTGCTGTTGCTACGTTCATCACTAGATACAAGCTGGGAGACAGAAATGCCACATATTGTATCAGACGCAGGGAGGCGTTGCGTAAGTCTCGGTTGACACGATTGTACCGACGATTTTCGTAGTCACTTTGCACAAATGCCTTGACCACCCGCACCCCTACCAAGTTTTCTTGCAACACATTGTTGAGGGTATCTAACTTCTGTTGCTGAATTTGGAAAAGTGGCCCTAATTTCATCACTAAGACAAGGAGGATCGCCACGATCGCGGGGATAACGACGAACAGAATCCACATCAAACTGGGGCTGTTCAGATAAATCAGCGCCAATGCTCCGACAAACATGACTGGAACTTGGGCTAGAGATAGGATTGTCAGTTGAATGGTTGTTTTGATCGCATCAACATCGCTAGTCATTCGCACCATGAGATCGCTGGTGGGGAACCGATCCAGGTTGCCAAAGGAAAAGGTTTGAATTTTGCGGTACAGAAACATCCGCACGGCATGGGCTATATATTCGGCGAACGTGACGGCATATAAGGAATTGGCGATTGTAAAAACCGCTGCTAACACCGCAAATAGCACCATCCAAAGCACGCTTTGCACTGTAGCATCCCGATCTCCTTGGGATAAGCCCCCATCGATCAAACTCTGAGTCATCAGGGGAATGAGCAGAGTAAAAATCGTTGCGATCGTCAGCAAAATTTGTGACACCCAAAAAGACCACTTATAGCCCTTGTAAATCGCGATAAACCGTCGGACATTTGGCAACATAAGGTATCCTCAATTGACCATGTTCGCATCCGGCTTAACGACGGGCTGCAACATGGAAAGCCGACAAACTCGTGACTGGAGTTTTCTATTTTACTTTTATCACCCTACTTTCCACATCCTCAACTGTCATGAGAGTGATGGTAGTGTCAGCTATTGCCAAAAGCTGGGAAAGACTATTCTGGTTCTACCCCAATCTTGGTGAATCATGTTCAGATATCACCTTTGTTTAGCAATAAGGAAAACTCGATTAATTCGTTTGTGGTGGCTAAAGTTTCAAGATAAGCAAAAATATTCCAAATCGCTAGAGAATGTTGTTGAGTCATCACAAAGTCTTGATTAATCCTTGCGATCGACTCAAAGTTTGCTTTGAACTCATCCAGTGGAAGTTTTATATGCAATCGAAGAAGTCAATCACAAGTTTGTTCTTATTTACCTTATCCCAAATGAACTGGCGCACCAAATCTAATTCTTCAATCATGACCTTGCCATCAGCGGCTATTTGTACTTTGTATGATTTAGAAGTCGGAACAGCGCAATCTAAATATTTTGGTTGTGGACGGTTTGGCGGTGAATGTGTCTTTGCTCCTCGTCCCAATGGCAAAGCTGAAGACGACGGATGGGTATTAACTTATATTCATGATGCTGTTGAAAAGCGTTCAGAATTGCTGGTTTTAGATGCCCAAAATATCATTGCTGAACCAGTAGCCCGCGTGATACTCCCTCAACGAGTTCCCTTTGGCTTCCATTGCGCCTGGGTTTGTTCAGAAGAATTGGCAACTGCTAAAACCCGGAGATCGTGAAGTCCATATTGACAAAAGTACGATAAAATATAAATCGTGAAAAAATAGTATTTTTGGCTTAGCTCGTTTAGACAAGCTGAATCATGACTCAGTTATCAATTGAGAATTTACTGAAACAGAAGATAGGGTTAGATCCGAGTACCCTTGGCTCTGTCACCATGAAGAGAGCAATTTCTCAATGCATGGCAAATTGTGGTTTGACTGACATAACAGATTATCTGGTACGATTGCAAACATCAACTCAGGAACTAGAACAATTGATTGAAATGGTAGTCGTGCCAGAGACGTGGTTTTTTCGGGACAGAGAACCTTTTGTATTTTTAAGCCGCTATGTCATGTCTGAATGGTTTCCAAACCATCGCGATCGAGTAATGCGTGTCTTGAGTATACCATGTTCAACAGGTGAAGAACCATACTCGATCGCGATCGCACTTACTGAAGCTGGGTTAGCTGCCCAATCTGTAGGCTGCACATCTGTCAATTGGCTAACTGAGGTCACTTGACCAACAAGACTATTTGTTGTATTGGTTAGAGGCGGCTCAGCCACTCCGCAATTGGTGAAAAAAAGTAGGTAGGAGAAAGTAATTGCGCCAGGAAAGCTTTTCAGAAAGTTTCTCATAAACAGGAGGGAGTGATGAAACATTTTGCAATCAGTGGTTGCCTATTCCAACCAAATTGTTAATGTAGTAGTTAGTAGTTGTAACACTTATAAAGTAAAGTTTTCACCACTAACTACAAAGCAACTCACTGCTAACAATCTCTAAGTAAAATATGCATTGATATGCGTATTTGCCATTAATGGCGAGATGACAATACTAGGAATTGTGAGAAGTGTTGTACAAATTCTTCTATTGACAAAGTACTATCTTTGTTGACATCGCTCATGTTCCAGAACATATTGATGTCTTTATCTCCATAACCCAAAGCTTTGAATTTAGACTCAATTTCAGAGATTTCCAAAACTCCATCTTTATTTTTGTCAATATCTTCAAACACTTGAAGAAGAGCATCTCGGAACAGAGAATCAGAAACGCAGTTACGCAACTCATGTTCAATAAGATTGAGAAATGAACTCTTTGATGTTTCTGTAAGCCACGGATCGAGTACTGTAGAGCGTAGTACCGTGATTGAAGAGCCAGGTGCGTTAGATACTCCTAACAGACGGCGTTTGTAGTTTTCGATAAAAACTTCTCCGTAATGAGCAATATCAAAATCTGTGGTACTGACGATAAGTTTATAACTATAAATATCCTCACCCGGATCGATGCTGAGCTTATCATAGATAGCTCTGTTCAAACGGTTTGCCAAAGCTAAATCTGTGTTGAGCGAACCGTCAGGATTTTTGAAATTAAACGCGTAGGTGATGATATTTTGGTCTGGACCGATTTCTGAAAGCAGGTGCATTGCTTCTTTATCAGCCAAGAGTTGATCGTTACTTGCTTTATCAATTCTTTCACGAATGAATTGAATTTGTTCCTCTACATTAGAACCAGAGATTTCTGCGGGAAGTCGAGGGACGGGAACGACAACAAATCTGTCGTCTGGATGCGCCATACAGAGGAGCCGCGCATAAAGTTTCTTACAATTGAATAGAGCCTTACCAATAATTTTGCCGTATCCACTCTTTGTTGGACGAATAACCTGATGGCTGAGATAAACAGAGGCTGCGGCGGCTCCTGGCTTTGATCCCTCCAAACCATATATACCAACAGTGGGTTCTGCTTCACCATGGTACATATAGGGAGCAGCAAACGTCACTAAATCCCGCATTGCTGAATTGCGATAGCATAATGCTCCGGCTGGGTAAGGAATGTATCCGGATTTATGAGGGTCTACCGTGATGGAATCAGCTTTGCCTAAGACTTGGAACTGCTTGGTGACATAAGAACTTAATCCAATCTCAAGGAGTGATTCTTCTTTTGTCTTCGTAAGTTCTATTGAATTGTTAGTCTCATCTTCACGAAGCAAACAAGCAAAATAACCACCCCAAGCCGCATCAGCGTGAACTGTAAATTCTAGCCCTTGAGAGCGAAATTCTTCTCGCAGTTCCAGAATATCTTTAAGGGGGTCAGTTGCACTTTCTTCTGTACTTCCCATGACCGAAACTACAGTATACACAGGTTTGCGTTCAGCTAGACAAACTTGAAGAATCTTTCTAACTTCAGCAATACTCATCCTGGCGTCTTCATCGACAGGAACGTCAATCAGGTTTGACGCTCCAATTCCCAGCAAAGCAGCTGCTTTTGGAAATGAATAATGTTTGGTTGCAGGTACGAGGAAGACAGGAGAAGACTTGATGTTGCTGAGGAAGCGATTTGAAAATTGCGCCATTCCAAGGTTTTGCAGCGAATACTCAGACAAGACTTCTGTGAGGGTTTCACTCTTAATCTGATACTCCTGATAGAGTCGAGTTGGTAATGCCAGAATGTCATCACCTTTTAAGTTAAGTACAGACCAAGTGTCCAGTTCAATAAGAGGTTTTAACCCACCAGTAGGTAAAGAAATATTAATATCTTGTGCGGCTTTAAGTGACACTTCATTTTGCAAAGCTGCTTGCAAGGCAAGGGGATAGAATTTCAAGTTTCTTGCTGACCAAATTGCCTCAATATTGGCAACAGTTCCCCCACAAGTAATATGTCCCCAGGGGCGAATAGCTCCTTTTTCGATTTCTGCCTCATCTGCTATGCTGTATCCCAGCATTCGGCAAAGGTCGTCTCCTACCAAAATTTCCAAAAGCGTTGTTGCGCTTGACCCTTCAAAAGCCACATTATTTGGGTTATACAGCATTGCTGCAAAATAGCCCAAGATTGATGGCATTGTCATATCCCAGTTCATATGACCTTGGTAGCGCATACTGAAGAAAGGCACAGATTTCTTCAAAAACGCTAGCAACGAACGGTAATTTTCCTTGAGACTATCAATCGCTTGTAAGTAATCTGGTTGTCGTTTAATTTGCTCGGTAACATGAGTTGGATCGCCAGGATGAAAGTTTCGACGCCAAAATGCGTGGTCGCGAATCGCTTCTACAACTAAACGCTCAAATTCATCAACATTTTCTGCTTTTGTACCTAAAAACCATGCTTCCACTGAACGAGTTCCCAAACCTTCAAGATGGGGAACGTCTCCAAATTTGAAGAATTTATTCAGTCCATTATTTGCGCCTAACCCATTGTTTTGAGAGTTATTATTCATTGTTCACTCTTATTTATTAAGTTTTACTAGTAAGTAGTTTAACAGTGGAAAGGTATCCACTCACATATCACTCATCAGACAAGTTGATCGAATAGACGTAAAAAGCGTTCAGTATCCACATCTAAGCAAGCCTCTACGTTGGGAGCGTTAGTTTTCTCATCTCTGCGATCGCGTCGATCGGCTAGTGACATTCCAGTCGTAAATCGTCCCTGAATTTCAACCATCATATGCAGCGATTCTGTAGTTACCAAACTGGGATCTATTGCAACCGCCATCGCCAAGGGATCGTGTAAATAACACCCATAAAAGCCTTCATTGTCACGATAGAAAGCCATATAAATTCCCGTGCAGTCGGCAATAAACTGGGTGACTTTTGAAGGACGACGCTGTAAATTATCTTCAACAACTTGGCGTGGTAGAGGGGCTTTCATCGCCACATCTAAACCAACCAAAGTCAAGGGAATTCCCGACTCCATGACGACTTGAGCCGCATCGGGATCTACAAAAAAGTTAAATTCAGCTGCTGCTGTAATATTTCCGGGTACAGTAACAGCCCCACCCATGATGATAATCCGCCCTATTTTTTTCATGGTTGTGGCATCTTTCTGAATCGCTGTTGCTACATTCGTAAGCGGTCCTAAAGCAATAATGGTCAGATTATCGTACTCTTGAGCTGCCTTGAGAAGCAGATTAATAGCATTCTCTGTAGATGGCTTAGTAGTAAGTTTGGGGTAGCGCGGTGTACCATCCGCTTCCTTAAATTGCTCTAACTCACCCAAACCATCTCCACCATGAATTCCTGCTGCATTGAACGGAGGTTTCACAAGTGGTTTTTCACAGCCTTTGGCAACAATGAGCGAAGTATCGGGTTCAACAATACTCACTACGCGCAACACATTATTAGCAGCTTGATCTACGTTAATATTGCCAGCTACAACGGTAATTGCTTTTAGGTCTAATTTAGGTGAATTCAATGCCATAATCAGAGCTAAGGCATCATCAACACCACCGTCTGTATCTATTATTACTGGTACGATCTGGTTTTGAAGGACTATCATGCTAATTGCTACTCCATAGAACTTATCTGAAGGCGATATAAAACCTTTACTTGTAGACAAATCTTCCTTCGATATAGCTGTCAAGATTTTGATGATGACTAAAGTATTCTTCAATGACATCCTGGCAAGATGTTGTGACTACCTTTGGAGTAGCTAATTTTGTTAATTCTTCATGGGTCATGCCTAGAATATGCTCTGAATTTTGGAAACGATAGCCATCCATACAGATGGTGTAGTGTTGGTCGTCTTGTACAGGTTGTCCATTAATGCTTAAAGATTCAAGCTTTTCTTCAGTGTCTCTATAAACGGCCTTAACAGCTTTACTGACCTGAAGATACTCACTTTCACCGGGTATTCTGTTTTCTAATCTCATAATGTGTGCGAATATTTTGGTGAGATGTACGCCTGTAACCCTATATTTACGTATAGGATCTTCGTAAGGAAAGATTTGTTTGAGATCGCTCAATGTTACTAGCGGTCCTAATTCTGTTCCCCGGATTGCACCACTGGCTACAAAAACTACATCTAACTTATCTAGTTGAGCAAAAATATCAGCGAATAAGTTACCCAATTCAGTTTCTTCTTCACGCCTAGGATGAGTCAGTTTACGGGCTAGTCGTCCAATTAGTCGATTGTATTTACGATCTACATCTTCTTTAAAGGTAGCGATCAGCTTTTCGATTTCGGGATCTGGCGGTGCCAAATTACTATCCACAGGGAGGAGTTGCCACTTCCATTCAACGATGCTGTTAGTATCGTCATCCACTACAACATCAAAGCGTCCAATTTGGTCTGTGCCAACTCCAGCTTGGGCAATTAGAATGTTATTAACTTGGGCAGGTTGTTCTAAAAATGTATGGGAATGTCCGCCAATGATCAGATCCACACCCCATTCCGGGTTTAGCATTGCTGCTAGTTTTTTATCTTCTTCAAAACCAATGTGGGTCAGGATAATTGTCAGGTCAATGTCGTCATTTTTGTAGGCGTTGCAAATCTTACCAACTTCTGAGGCGGCATCTTCAAGACTTACGAATGTACCAATACTTCTATCACGTTTTAATGTTTTCAGAGCTTCTTCAGTAATAATCCCGATGAACATAATGTCGAATCCATCGACATTGAGGATCAGATAGGGATTCATTAAGCGCTTGTTGTACTTTTTGATATATAAGTTGGCATTCACAATCGGAAAATTTGCCATCTTTTCCAGGAAAAGTAAGTGAGGGAACCCATAATCTAGTTCATGATTCCCTAGAGTCACTACGTCTGGAGCCAGGTAATTCATAATTTCTATGGTTGAAAGACCTTTATACTCCACATCAATCGTAGAGCCTTGGAGCATGTCACCAGAAATGACAAAAAGCACGTTTTTCTCTTCCTGGCGTACCTGATTGATATAGCCGGAAAGTAGCGCCATTCCACCAATCACATGGCCTTCTGCTACACCTGTAGCTTCTGCCAGAAAGTCTCCGTGCATATCATTTGAATGCAAAATCGTGAAACTTTTAAACCGTTCGGTGAAGGTCATAATCTTTTACCTCGAATAGAATTATTGAGTTTTGTAGTCAGGGAAATGTGGGTTCAAGTCACTAGCAGCACTTCAATAAACCGATTCCAAGTCAACGGCTCACCGCCTGTGCGATCGCGCAGAAAGGCAATTTCATCATTAGATAAAGGCGGTTCTCCCACACTCGCTAGCGCCGTATTCATTTCCTTGGTACTGATGAATTCATCTTCGTCAGCATCAAGCGGTAGAAAATACGTGACAAATTCCGTGTACCTCGACATGAGACGGCGGTGACGCAGCATTAATTCGCCAAACTCTTCAAAATCGATTTCTCCACTGCCATCGCGATCTATCGATTTGAATAGATACGTCAACTCACCCTCCTGGAAGCCTTTTCCTGCTGATTGCAGATGTGCCGCTAATTCGTGAGTTGAGAGTTCACCACTGCGATCGCGATCGATAGCATCAAAGATATAGCGAAGGTTACCTTTAATTTCAGGAGACGCTTGTTCAAATAGGACGTTATGACGCTCCCCCTCGATCGCAGCCGTCAGTTGTTTGCGAAATCGGGTGATGATGTCGCGAGCCACCAGGAAACGCTGTCGGTGTTCTTCGGGAGTTGCAACTGTATAAAGCGAGACTGGCAATAAGGAGGGAAGCGGGTAGCAAACCATGTTCCTACGGTCTGCAAGACGATGGTTGATAGAGCAGAAAGCATAATTGCTGCGACGATCCAACTAGGATTCCAGACTCCTTTGCCACCAAACAGCCCGAAAAACGCCAATGTTGCCCCAACAAACAGCCCATTCAAACCAAAGATGCCATTTTGAATCGCGCTAGGATTCAATTTGAAAGCGATCGCTGTTAATGTTGCAGAGGCAGTCCCTATCAAACTCATAATCCCCAACCAGGGAGACTGGATGAACATGGCAATAATAATCAGCAGCCCACTAATGGGATTGTTAACAAAAATAGCCTGTCCGATGCCGCGCAAGGTTGCATTGAAAAAATTCAAACCGGGCTGATTGGCAAGCTGTTGGTTGAGCAGCTGCATCGTTCCCAAAACTGGGATTCCATAAAACAATCTCTCAGTGGCTGTTGTCTTAGATTCTAGAATGTGGTGTATCAGTTCATGCAAAGGTAGCGGTTCGCCGCCTTCAATAGTCGGAGTAGGGTTGTTATTCATAAACTACTAACTCACCATTTGCACAGAGTGAACCTCGAAAACCTAAATTTATCATTGCCCGCTCCGAAAATATGCAACATAAGGACAAATAAATACTTTTTTTAAAGATAAATATAATTATTTGCTATTTCAGCATATTCAATCAAAGCAACAACATTTATTTACATTTTTTTTGTAAATTTAATTTTTACTCTCTTCCTTAGAGGATGTTTTAAAAGTCATAATTGATGTATCAAATATTTTTTACCCCACCCTAACCCTCCCCTTGTAAAGGGGCTACGGTGTACACACAAGTCGAGTTAGGAATCAAATGGACGGAAAAGAACGGAAAATGATTTTTTGAAATCCTTGATTTTCCGTTTAACCTCTATCATTAAGCTGGCACTATTGAGAATCAGCAGGCTTAACTCAAAACCTTACCTACTAAGGCTTTTATCTTACCAGGCAAGGATTTTAGGACTTCTGTGTACACCGTAGGTGTTGAGATTGATCGACGCAGTGGACGGATTGCCATCAATGGGATCGAGCGTTTCCGTGGCACCTGCGATTCAGGCGATTGGGGCAGCAGCAGAAACCGCTTCTAGCCTGCTGCTTCTGCTGGGGAACTGCCAGCGACTTCCAGGCTGGCTGCCACATAATCTAAATAAGCTTTGCAACAGCCCTGTTTTCACTCAAATAATCTTCCTGGGATGGTAAGCCCAGAGTCCCACCAAATGTGAAGATGGTATTGGTTTGGCTGAGATTAAAAAATTTATCCTATCAAACGTTAGGTCTAGACCTCAAACAGTTGCGCTTAATGACTTGTCACTTAGGTAACGGTTGTTTTTTAGCTGCTATTCGTGACGGGCGTAGTGTTGATACCACAATGGGGTTCACGCCGATGGAAGGCTTAATGATGGGCACTCGTTCTAGCTCTGTTGACCCTGGTATTCTCATTCACCTCATGCGTGAGGAAAATTGCACCGCTGATGAGTTAGATAGATTGCTGAACAAAGCTTCTGGTTTAAAAGGAATATCAGGTGTATCAGCAGATATGCGTCAGATTCTCGCGGCAATTGCAGAAGGCAACTCACGTGCTCAATTAGCTCTTGACATCTACGTGCATAGTCTTCGGTCTGGCATTGGTGCCATGCTTGCTAGTCTGGGAGGTTTAGATGCTCTCATCTTTACAGTAGGAATTGGAGAAAACTCTCCCATCATTCGCACTGCTGCTTGTGAAGCCTTTCAATTTTTAGGATTGAAACTTGACCCAGAAAAAAATATTCACTTGCATGAAGATGTGGATATTGCTGCAGCTGATTCAAAAGTGCGGGTGTTAGTGATTCATACCCAAGAAGACTGGGTGATCGCTCGGGAATGCTTGTATCTTTCGAGTAGAACTTGAAGATTGACATTCTCTAAGACAGTCGCGATAAAAAAATTTTCCCCACCAATCATAAAAATCCCTCTTCCCCTAATCCCCACTTCGTAGGGGTTCTGAGTTCCCCACTCCTTACCCCCTACTCCCTATTTTCAAAAGAGTCACCAAGTAAACCAATGGTTTACATTGAGTGGTACAGTGTCAAACAAAGCATTCATAAAACTCCACTGGCTAAAGAGGACTTGCAAGACAATAGTGCAAAAAATGCCAATGATAATCGCAGGAGAATTCTGAATTGATATTGCCTGACCTTTGAGTTTGGCAGCAATTGTACTCCCTAAGTTGCTGATACTTAATAAATATATAATTCTACTAGTAATGAATGTCTGGATTGCCATTGTCCGCGCCACAGCAATTTCTCCTGTAGTCTGGCGTATCCATTCATACATTCCAAAAATCAATATTCCGTTGAACACAGACACAATCAAAATCTGCCAGAACATCTGTTGGGATGGCAAGGGTTTGTTACGACAGCGTGCATCTGGAAACATCATCTGACGGGGTTTAGGTTCAAACGCCAAGGGGATAGCCAGAGAGGTTGAGTTAACCATGTTCAGCCACAGGATTTGTAGCGGTAAGAGAGGCAATTCTCGTGACATGAGGGCGCTGAGTAAAACCGCTATTAACTCACCACCATTAACAGGTAGGATAAAAGCGATCGCATGACGCAGATTCTGGTAAACTGTTTGTCCTTCCTCAACTGCTGCTTCAATAGAAGCAAAGTTGTCATCCATGAGCAGCAGATCGGCAGTTTCTTTAGCAACATCCGTTCCCGCATCACCCCTTGCAATACCAATATTCGCCTGTCTTAAAGATGCAGCATCATTCACCTTATCTCCTGCGATCGCCACAATCTCACCCTTAGACTGCAACGCTTCTACAAGACGTAGCTTTTGGACGGGAGTTACTCTGGCAAAGACGACTCCTGCTTGTGCTGCTTGTGCGAGTTCCCTCCCATTCATACGTGCTAGCTGTTGTCCCTCAAACGCTAGCAATTGATTTTTGTTTTGCAGCCCCAGCTTTTTGGCAATTGCTACCGCCGTAACGATATGGTCTTTGGTAATCATCTTTACTTGAATTCCCGCAGAATAGCAAGATTGGATGGTTGCAAACACTTCCAATCGAAGTGGGTCAAAGATGCCTTGTAGTCCTAAAAAAATCAGATCTGATTCCAGATGTTCGCGAGCTAAGGAGTTACAGTTACCTACCATCAACTTCTTGGCAAATGCCAGCACCCGCAACCCCTGCTTTGCGATCATCTCGACTTCAAGTTCCACAGATGGGCGGTTGAGGGGAACAAGATTTCCGTCAGAATCCAACATTTGCCTACAACGGTTGAGAACGACTTCCACCGAACCCTTTACATAAATCCTTTTTTCTGAGGAATCTGAAATGAAGGATGATATGTTTTTACGCTTATCGTTGATTTTTGTTCCATGCAAGGTTCCCATATATTGGAGGTCGGATTCAAAAGGAATCACATCCAACTTAGGCATGACTTCTGTGAGGCTAGACTGACTCAAACCAGCTTTACGGGCAACAATAATTAAAGCACCTTCGGTAGCATCACCAACCACAACCCATTGATTTTGTTTGGGTTCTAGGTGGGAGTTATTGCACAGCAAACCCGCAACTAAGCATTCCCGTAAGGCAATGTTTATTTTAGGATTTTGCCGTTTGGAGTTAGGGTTGCTTCCTGACTCACTTGTTTCGCCCAAGCCAAAATTTAAAAATCGCCCGCCAAAATGAATAGGTTGACAATGACCAACTTCCCAAATTGTCCCATTTGGGCTGTAGCCCAAACCGTCTACTGCATATCTTTGCTGACCAGCCCAGATAAGTTGTACAGTCATCTGATTTTCGGTGAGTGTTCTCATGTCAGGACAGATGACGGTAGTACTGCTCAGTGTTTCTACTACAGGAAGTTTGCGGATAAGGATATTACGACGTGCCATTCGCGCCACCCCAATTGCTAGAATGATGGTCAGTACCTCAGGTAATCCTTCAGGAATGGCACTCACTACTAGAGCCACTACCACTTCAAACATTTCACGCCAAGAGCGTCCTTGTCCCGATCCCAACACAAAGGTTAAGCTTGCCAGTACGAACACAACACAGAGCAAAATTCGATTGAAGTAGCCAAACTTCCGGATTAAAGGTGTACTCAAGCTAGTTTGTTGCTTGATGGATTGAGATACTTTCCCCAATTCCGTGCTGTTCCCTGTGGCTACAACAATCCCTCTTCCTTGTCCGGAGGTGACAAAGCTTCCTGCATAAGCCATGTTACAACGCTGAGCTAAGGGAGTATTTTCATTGAGGGAAATGGTGCTTTTTTCAACAGGATTAAATTCACAAGTTAGAGAAAACTCATTCATTTGCAAGTTGTGCGTACTCACAAGCCGCAGGTCAGCTGGAACGCGATCGCCAGCATTCAGGAGTACTAAGTCACCCGGTATCAATTCGCAAGCGTGGATACGAGCCGTTTTTCCATCACGTATTATACCCGCTTTGTTTGTGACTGCTTTTACAACAGTAGCAATTGACCTTTCCGCACTCAATTCCTGTAAATAGAAAATAAGAGCACTGAGGACTGCTATACCCCAAATTGCGATCGCATTTGTCCAGGAACCGAGTATAGCTTTGATGCACCCTGCTATTAATAAAGTATAAAAAAGAGGCTGATGAAATTGCAGCAAAAACTGCAACCAAACGCTTTTACCTTGTTTGTTGGTTAATTCATTCAGACCAACCTCCGCTTGTCGTCGTTCGACTTCAGCAGATGCCAACCCCGTTTCTAGGTTAGTATCCAGGAAAAAAGCAACTTCTCTAAAATGAACTTGATGCCATTGAGTGCGAGAAAACTGATAAGTATTTGTAACTGATTTGTCCAGAGATATTGCCATACTCACCTCTTTAACAGTGACCAGTGACCAGTGACCAGTGACCAGTGACCAATGACCAATGACCAAAATAAAAAATGATTCTTGCATTAACACAAGAATCATGTGTGATGTTAGAGGAGTTAATTCTCTGTTGTTAGGTTATTAAAAAAAAGTTGAAAAGTTAGGGAGAAATCGGGTAAAAACCGGGTAGAGTTAAAGCAGCTTGAGGCGGTAACCAAGCCCGTGAACTGTCTCAATAAAGTCATCGGGCGCACCAACTTCTCTAAGTTTTTGCCGCAAGCTTTTGATGTGGGACTTGACCGTTTCCTCACTTGGCGGATCTTCTAGCGACCAGACTCGTTCAATAATTCCCGGTCTACTTAACACTCGACGACCGCTAGAAACCAATAGCTCCAGAATCGCATACTCCTTTGGAGTTAGATTCACAAACTGATCCTCATAAGTGACTTCGTAGGTACTGGGACTGATGCACAAATTCCCCCAAAAAAGTTTTGCTCCGACTCTAGAACTTCCTCGCCGTAAGAGCGCCCGCACGCGAGCCATGAGCTCTCCCAGGTCAAAGGGCTTAACCATGTAGTCATCTGCTCCAGCATCTAGCCCTGCAATTTTGTCTGCTACGGTATCGCGAGCGGTAAGCATGAGGATGGGAATGGATAGGTTAAGCCCACCATCTGCGATCGTCTTAGTACCATCGCGCAGTTGTTGACAAAACCCAATTCCATCTAGTTTCGGTAAAGTTATATCTAGCAGAATTAAGTCATAATTTAGGGTTTGAACATAGTTCAATGCTGTTTCGCCATCTTGTACTACGTCCACTACATACTGGCGGTTAGTTAGAGCCTCTGCCAGCATATCCGCAATTTGGACATCATCTTCAACTACCAAAATACGCATTATTTAGAACTTAAGATTTTGGATTTTGGATTTTAAATTTTAGGTTACCAGGTAAAAAACATTATGAAGTGGTCTTTTGAGGGAAAGTGGATTGCAGGTGGTTTTGGTATAGCAATAGCAGTTACGGCTGTTATGAGTGGCATTTCTTACCAAAATGCAACAAGTTTGGAGAAAAGCACCGACAAAGTTAAACAAAGCCATGAAGTCCTTGAAACTCTCATTGGAATTACTGCTATCTTAAATGATGCTGACTCTGGGCGACGCGGTTACATCCTTTTGGGAGATAAGTCAGAGTTAAAGCGTTACCATCAGGCAATTCAAACAATCGAACCAAAACTTAAGAGATTGGGAAGATTATTAGGGAAAAACTCCAAGGAGCATGAACAGTTGATAAAGTTAGAAGCCCTTCTGGAGCGAAGAATTGCTCTTTCTCAAAAGTCTATTGAACGTTACCAAAAAGGTCAGTATTTTGCATCAAATCAGGCAAATCTCGCTGCTCTTAGCAAGCACAATCTGACGGAAATTCAACAAATTATTGACAAAATGCAACTTGATGAAGAACAGGCATTAGAAGTGTGGGTGAAAGAATTTCAGACCACTATCCAATCTAGAATGCTCATTGAAATCATAGGAACTTTTTTCACATTTGTTATCCTATTTGGGGTTTACGGTCAACTCTATCGCCAAATGAATAAGCGCCAGCAAGCAGAAAATCTTAAAAATAAGCTAGCTCAAGAAAAAGAATTAGGTGAACTCAAGCTTCAGTTTTTCTCCATGGCTTCTCATGAATTTCGTACTCCTTTGAGTGTTATTTTAGGCTCAGCACAACTTTTGGAAGAAAGCCTGCACTCAGTTGTTGCGAAGCCAAAACTCAAAAATCTTTATCGCATTCAATCTTCAGCTAAGTTAATGACTCAATTACTCTCAGATATTCTAACTTTAGCAAGAGCAGAAGCGGGAAAGGTGGAGTACAAACCCGAACTTGTTGAAATGCAAACTTTTTGTCTGAATTTAATTGAGGATATGCAAATTATGAGCCACTCTCAGCCTTTGATTAGATTTGACAAACAAGGGAGATGCACTCACGCTAAAGTCGATGAAAATTTGCTGTATTCTATTCTGAGTAACTTACTTTCCAACGCTATTAAGTATTCGCCTCAAAGTCAAGATATTTATTTTACTTTGAAATGCGAACCTGAAGCTGTGACATTTCAGGTGAGGGACTTTGGTATTGGCATTCCAAAAGAAATTCAACAAGAATTGTACGAGCCTTTCAAGCGCGGTAATAATGTGAAAGGAATTCTTGGTACGGGATTGGGATTAGCTCTGGTGAAAAAGTCTCTGGATTTGCACCAGGGAGAAATTTTTGTAGAGAGTGAAGTGGGAGTGGGAACTCAGTTTACTGTAGTCATTCCACAACTATCAAAAACTAGCGATCGCTAGTCTTTGACATTCAAGAATCGTCATGAACCTCAGAGAGAAAGGGTGAAAGTTCTCGATTTAACCAACCCGAACGCACAAATTCAGCATAAGTGTTTGCTTCAACTGCTAGAATTTCCGTCTGTAGTTGTTCGTTAGTGAAGCTTTGCAAATTGGGGTATTCATTCTGTAAAGAATCAATTTCTGTTTCTAACCGCTTGATTTCTCCTTTAACCAAGGTTTGTTGGTAGCGGTAAAACTCCGGTTCAATCCCTGGTCGGTCATTGACTTGAGCTAGATACTGGAGAACGCGATTAAGAGCAGTCTGACGGGATATTAATTCTACATACTGCTGACGCAAAGGTAAATCCCCCAAAAGATTTAATTTTTGCAATAAAGGTTTAGTCGTTAGCCCTTGGAATAGCAGAGTAAACAACACAACTCCAAAGACTGTAGCAATAATTTTTTCTCGCTCTTGCACAATCGTGGGTACACTCAATGCCAAAGCAATAGATACAGAACCGCGCAAGCCACCCCACCAAAGAACAGTCTGGTCTGGAAAAGGAATTTTTGATGCTTGTAAAAGATTGCTCAACTTGCTGAGCAACAAGATTGCAATTGCGCGCATCAAAATCATTGCTCCCAATGTCACAGCAATAATAGTTATGTTCTCCTTCAAACTTGCAAATCGCACCTGATCCCCAATCAAGAGGAAGACTATCGAGTTGACAAAAAACGCTATAAACTCCCAAAATTCGGAAACAATTAACCTTGTACGCGGATTCATGCCAATACGAGAGCCAAAGTTGCCCAAAATTAAGCCCGTGGTAACAACTCCAATCACCCCAGATCCACCCAAATTTTCAGTCATTAGGTAAGTACCGTAGGCAGCAACTAAGGTTAAGGACTGTTCCACCAGCGGTAAATCAAAGCGTTGGGTTGCATAGGAAATACCAAAACCAATGAGTCCTCCCACTGCCACGCCAATACCGACAACTGCAAACAGCTGTACTAAAATAGGTTGGAGTGCCAATTCCGCATTTCCCAGAGGGAGTCCCACCAAAAAAGTAAAAGCAACCACCGCCATACCATCATTGAACAAGCTTTCGCCTTCCATGAGTGTTGTCAGACGGTTGGGAACGCCCAATTCTCGGAATAAAGCAGTCACTGAGACTGGATCGGTAGCAGAAAGACTAGCACCGATGAGTAGAGCAGTACTCAATGAGAGTCCGGCGAATTGATTTAAACCTATTGCCACCCCCAAAATTGAAATGACTACCCCAAGGACTGCATACAAACAAATTGGGAACAAATCTCGCTTTAAGTCTGACCATTTTAAATTCCATGCTGCTTCAAACAGTAAAGGCGGTAGAAAAATCAACAAAATCAATTCAGGAGAAAGATTCACCAGTCGGATATCAGCAAAAGCCAATCCTAATCCCACAATCACTAGCAGTAAGGTATAAGGTATTTGGCGAAACCAGCTAAAGATTTGCGGTAACGTTGCTACGCTCAAAGAAACCGCAAGTACCAAAAGAAACTGCGTTAGATTTGCTCTTAAGACTTCTTCGCCCATTGCAGATTCAACCATCATAGGAATATTTGAGTAAAAACTACTGTTAGCGATCGCGATACTTAAATTTAGATATTATTAACTACAAGTCCAGCGGTCATCAACCAAATTATATGTTGTAGAGGTTAATCATCTAAATTTATCTATGTTGATTGGTAGTTTTACATTTTACAAGTTATGTAAAACTCCTATTTGTTTTTTGAACTATACGTAGGGTGGATATTGCTAGCCCTGTCAAGGTAGATAAAACTTCAGGAAATCAATAGCTCTCTCACCTCTTAACTCTGCGTACTCTGCGTCTCTGTGGTTAAATAAATTACTTTTGAACCGCAGAGGCGCTGAGAGCGCAGAGGAGAAAGATGAGAAATTGTTACCTGAATCAAAATTTTATGAGCCACCTTGACAGGACTAGTAGGGCTAAAGCCCACCCTACAGTACTTAAAATTTCTGACAAATCATTTATGATTCCTATAAAAGTGACTTGACAGCAAATTCTGCATTCAGGAGAAAAAAGTCTTGGCAAGTAACATTCGAGACCGTTTCAGAGATTGGAAACAGAAAGAAGTCGAGCCTGTCCAAATCGAACAGT
Source organism: Scytonema hofmannii PCC 7110 (assembly GCF_000346485.2). Classification (NCBI taxonomy): domain Bacteria; kingdom Bacillati; phylum Cyanobacteriota; class Cyanophyceae; order Nostocales; family Scytonemataceae; genus Scytonema; species Scytonema hofmannii. The sequence goes on along the minus strand of NZ_KQ976354.1, from coordinate 6,908,481 downwards.
TACAAAGCTCATTGTTAGACGAATCAACTTTAGATTTGTCTTACCTCGCTTTGATAGTTAGTTCCTGTGCTATTGCCACCTTTGGTTTACTTTCCAACAGTGTTGCTGTTATCATTGGAGCTATGGTTGTTGCACCTCTGATGCTACCAATCCGAGGGCTAGCCTTTGGTGCTTTGCAAGGGAATGTTGTCCTATTCCGCAAGGGAGCGATCGCTGTTGTGGTAGGAACACTGCTAGCAATGGTCATTGCCTGTTGTCTGGGTTGGATTGTCCGAATGCCCAGTTACGGTAGCGAGATACTAGCACGTTCTGAACCAACACTTTTAGATTTAGGTATAGCTGTGGCAGCTGGCAGTATTAGTGGCTACGCGAAGATTCAACCAAAAATTTCTGGTAGTTTGGCAGGAACAGCCATTGCCGTTGCCCTGATGCCACCAGTTTGCGTAATTGGCTTGGGAATAGCGCAGGCTAACTGGTCTCTCAGTTTGGGGGCTACTTTGCTCTATCTTACTAACTTGCTGGGCATAGCTTTATCTTGTATGGTAACCTTCCTGGTAGCAAGGTACACCTCCTTGGTACAGGCGAGAAAACCCTTGATGTGGGCTTTAGCTTTGACTGCAATCCTACTGGTTCCCCTGGGTGTTAGCTTTGTTCGTCTTGTGCGACAAGCGCAATTAGAAAGTAGCGTTCGACGAGCGCTGTTAAATAAAACTGTTACATTTCAGCGCTTGCAATTGCTTGGCAGTAATACTAACTGGCTCAGCAATCCCCCTCAAGTACGCCTGAGCGTGCGAGCTAAGAACCCAGTCACTCCTCGACAAGTACAGTTGTTAGAAGAATTTATTGAGCGTGAGATGGGACAACCCTTTACCCTCATATTTGAAGTTGGTCAAGTCGAAGAAGTGCGACGAGAAGATCGAACAGATTAATTATGTCATATTCAATACCCTTTGATGGCAACACAACTGCTCAACTTCCACTACGGAGAATTTTAATAGTCGAAGATGACCCTTTACGTTACTTCTACTGCTAACGATGGTGCCTTCTTCGTCTACCTGGAAGATGTAGATGAAAATGGCAATGTTACATATAGTACAGAAGGACAATTTCGACCCATTCACCGCAAGGTGTCCAAAGAACATCCTCCCTATGCCGTTTTTGGTTCTTACCATTCTTTCAAACGTCAAGATAGCTTGCCTTTTGAAGCAGGACAGTTAACTGAACTTCAGTTTCATCTCTTACCAACCTCGGTGCTATTCAAACAAGGACACCGAGTTCGGGTGGCGATCGCCGGACACGACAAAGACTTATTCGCCCGCTATCCCGCAGTTGGTACACCAGAAATCAGCATACAACGAAATGCTGTCAATGCTTCATACATCGACCTACCAGTCATGCAAGGTAGGCGAGGCTAGTAGTTCACCACATTCGCTATAAGGGGCTGTAGAAACTTTGTACCACCTCGTTTCCAGGCGGAGCCTGGGAACGATAGGCGAGAGCGTCCGGAATCTCAACCAACTTTACCCATCAAAACTTATGTGGCAGATCGCTAGCAAGAGTTCAGCATTTACAAAGAAGAAACTGAGCCACTTGCAAATTACAGCAGTTTTTTGATTAATCAACCATATTCCTGTGGGGTGGGCGTCCTCGCCCGCCCTCTCCCGCATAAATGGACGCCCGCCCTCTCCCGCATAAATGGACGCCCGCCCTCTCCCTCATTATGTAAAACTCAAGAATTTTTCCACGCAACGGACAAAAATCTCCACTCCCATCGCCAATGCAGTTTCATCGAAATCAAACCGAGGATGATGATGGGGATAAGCCAAACCCTTTTCAGGATTTGCAGAACCCAAGAAGAAATAGCAACCAGGAACCTCTTGCAAAAAGAAAGACATATCCTCGCCGCCCATGGTTTGGCATTCTGGGACAATACCTGCAGGGGTTTCTATAACTTGTTCCGCAACCGATCGCACAAATTCCGCCATCCCAGCATCATTAATGGTTGGTGGATAATGTGAGTAGTATTCTAAGTCATAACTTGCCCCATGGCTTTGACAAATACCCGCAATAATTTGCTCAATTCGCTGTTTAAAGAAACCCTCAAACGCTGGATTAAAATACCTAACAGTGCCACTCATTTTTGCAGTGTCAGCTATCACATTCCACTTGGTTCCAGCATGAAGCTCACCCACTGTCACCACTGCAGAATCAATAGGATTGACATTACGAGCAACTATAGTTTGTAAGGCATTGATAATTTGGGCAGCAACGACAACTGAATCCACAGTTTGATGGGGCATAGCACCATGTCCGCCCTTACCCAAAATTGTACATTGAAAGATTTCTGTTGCTGCCATCAATGCACCAGCCCGGACACCTACAGTTCCCAGAGGTAAATTATTCCACAAGTGTAAACCGATAATCGCATCAACATCAGGGTTTTTCAAAACTCCTGCGTCTATCATCGGCTTTGCACCCCCTGGCGATTCTTCTGCAGGCTGGAATATCATTTTGACAGTACCAGCAAAAGATTCTCGATGTTTATGGAGATAATAAGCTGTACCCAGAGCAATAGTTGTATGTCCATCATGCCCGCAGGCGTGCATAATTCCATCATGTTGGGAACGGTATGGCACTTCATTAAGTTCTTGAATGGGTAAGGCATCCATATCCGCTCGAATTGCCAGAACTTTAGGGGTTGGAGATTGAGAAGATTCGTTCCCCATCGGTAGACCCTTATCCTCAGTCCCTTGTCCCTCTATAATTGCAACAATGCCAGTTTGAGCAATGCCAGTTTGATGCTCGATCCCCCATTCCTGCAACTTTTGGGCGATGAACTCGGAGGTCAATTTTTCTTGAAAACCTAGTTCTGGTTTTTGATGTAACTGTCGCCGCCACTCAACCAGTTGGGGTTGCAGCGAACGAATGGACAAGCGAACGCGAGATAAATCAGCAGAAGTGGAGTTTGGGAGTGTAGAAATCATTGTTCACATTTTCTCACTTAAAAATTCATCATTATTTCTAAATCTAAATTTGATGCTAGCTGTGCAAGCTTGTCCAGATCTGCCAAATTATCTACATATGGCAAGCAACCCAAAACAGGTATGTTTGTCAGCGATTGAATCAAGTCTACAGGAGTCCAGTCAGCAATTTCTGCTTCCGTTCGGGGTTGAACGCAGTTGAGAATAATTCCTTTAAGATTGACGCGTGAAAGTCTTGTCAATGCTACGTTTGCAACTGCTTGCGCGATCGCACCCAATCTCACTGGTACTACCAATACTGTAGGCAGTCGCCAGTCACCTGCTAAATCAGCTACCGTCAATTCATCAGTAACGGGTGTACCCAATCCTCCAAGAGCTTCAACCAAAAGGAACTCACGACGCTGTTGTAAAGCTGTAAAAGCTTGCCATACAGTTGCTAAATCTACTGTTCGATTTTCTTTAGCTGCAGCAATTGGAGGAGCAAGAGGTGCTTTAAAATACAAAGGTGTGATTTCTTCAGGAGATTGTTCCAAAGAAAATATTTTTTGATACCACTCGCGATCACCCTCTCCCGACTGCATGAGTTTCATAATTCCCAAACTGCGGTTCGAGCAGTATTTTTGCCAATAAGCTGCTAATGCTGTTGTCAAAACAGTTTTACCAGCATTTGTGTCAGTTCCTGCAATCAGTAGTACGTTTAATGGCTGTGTCATTGGGGATTGGGGATTGGGGATTGGGGACTAGGGATTGGAGACTGGGGACTGGGGATTGGAGACTGGGGATTAGGGATTAGTACTTCTCCCTGGTCACTGGTCACTGGTAACTGGTCACTGGTCACTGGTTCTGTGGGTGTAGGAGTGGGTGTAATTTCCGTGGGTAATGGTGCTGGGGTGGATGATGGCTCTAAAGGCGATGGTGTTGGTGTTGGTGTTGGTTGTACCGAGTTTTCTAATACAACATTTAAACTGTAATCACTTTGGTCAAGCCCTGGGACAGGGTTTATTTGTATGGTATATCTACCAGGAACAGGTAATTTTCCTTGATAAAATGAGACCTGCTTGGCAGAATTATCAATTGGTTCCCGATTAGGTCCTAAGATTGTCAGTAACACACCACCTTCTTTCTCAAGACTCACAGTCAACTGTTGTCCTTCTTTAGCCCGAAAAGCATAAAAGGCGGTTTCCTGGGCTGCAAGAATCCCCTGAACGGTTTCTGTATTGGATGTATCAAAACTCAACCGTCTTCTGTAAACACCAGGTGCTTCGGTTTGGATCGGTGTTGGGGTAGAAGTCGTTGGCGTTGGTGTTGGCGTTGGTGTTGGTGTTGGTGTTGGCGTTGGTGTTGGTGTTAGTGTTCCCCCAGGAATGACGGGTGAGGGGAAAGTTTGTGGGGCTGTGGTTTGTTCTGATGATGGCTGGGGTCGATCGCGGAAAGACCGCACAAAAGCCCAAGAACCAAATCCTGCCAAAACGATAACAATAATGGTAATGACTCCAATCGCTATAGGATTATCTAGAAGTGAATTGTTAGCAGGTGGCGGAATCACTGGTTCGGGTTGCTCTGGCGCAGGTGGAACTGGAGCAGGACGCTGAACAACTGCTATTGTTTGAACATTGGATAAGTCAGGCGTAGGAGGACTTGATTTTCCTACAACTTGCAGCGCTTGCATAACTTCCGTAGCACTTTGATAGCGATCGCTCGGTTTTCGACTCAGCATCCGATTCAGCACTTGCGCCAATAGAGGATTCACCGTCACCCAGCGTTCCCAATTCCAACTCAGTTGGTTGTCATCAAAAAGTTGTTGAGGTTCTTTCCCTGTTAGCAAAACAATCGCTGTGACTGCAAGCGCATAGAGATCGCTACTGGGGTATGCTCTACCCGTTTGCATTTGTTCGCTCGGAGCGTAACCAAATTTCCCCACAGTTGTTGCTTGGATTGTATTATCTGGAGAGTTTAATCGAGTTGCCAGTTCTTTGACGACACCAAAGTCAATTAAAACTGGTAAGCGATCGCTGTCCCGCAATATAATATTATCCGGAGCAATATCCCTGTGAATCATGCCCCGACTGTGAATATGTTCCAAAATTGGCAGCAAAGAATGTATCAGTTGTAACACTTCTTGCTCCGCAAATACTTTACCAGACGCTTTGCGCTCATCCAGTAAAGTGCTGTAGGTTTTTCCAGCAACATAGTCTTGCACTAAGAATAAGCGCTGGTCTTGTTCAAATCTCTCCCGAAATTGTGGCACTTGGGGGTGCTGTATTTGATACAAGATTGCCGCTTCTCGCTGAAACAGTTCTTTTGCCTTCTCCCATGCATAACCCCCCGTTACTACTGGAATCAATTCCTTGATTGCACAAAGTTCGTTAAAACGCCTTTGATCTTCTGCTAGATAGGTTCTACCGAATCCCCCCTGACCTAGAGTTTTTATTATCCGGTAACGGTTTTGCAGGATAGTGCCAGATGTAATCGGTGGTTGCATCGTCTAAATTGTGTGTAATAGCAATTCTAGGAGGAGCCGCCAGTAAAACGTACTTGCTAAGCTTTATTTTCACACGCTCTTTGGATACATCAGTGTGAAAAAGCAAGGGATTGAATCAGCCAGGGCTTCTGTTTTACAAAGCTGTATAGATTGTATCCATTTCTTTACAAGCAAGACGATCCCGTTTCCCCTACTCCCTACTCCCTACTCCCTACTCCCTGTTTTCAAGATAGTTTAACCAATATTGACTAAAGGTAGTATCATTGTATATCTAGTCGCCCACAAATGACTAATTTTAAGTATTTATGCTTATTAATGTAGAATTAAGTAGAAAGTTGAACTGTAACCCAGTGGTTACAGTCAAAAATTAGGATGTTAGAGGCAAGAATTGTGTCTGTAGTGGACTTCTGCGCTTTAGATTTTGCTCGTCAAAAGAAAAAACTAAACTCTAGGTATGGTTTACACACTTAATGTCAGTTAAGCTATCAATTGTTTGTCTATAAAAAAGCTGGAGAAATAGAGATATGTAGTTTTACTGAGGTATGTTGAAAATTTTTATGAAAGCTTCAAAAAAGCACACATATAATTTTTTCCGGCTATTTGCGGTTAAATTTCTCAAATCTCTGATGATAGGATTGCCATGAATGCACATCGAGGATCTGCTGTGCTCAGTTCTACTGCCATAAAAGTACAGCCGACTGCTACAGGCGTGACTGAAAATAATCGCTTGCGGCTGTTCTCTGGCTCTGCCAATGTACCACTGTCTCAAGAAGTTGCCCGTTACCTGGGAATGGATTTGGGACCAATGATTCGCAAACGATTTGCGGATGGAGAACTTTATATCCAAATTCAAGAATCCATTCGAGGCTGTGATGTTTACCTCATCCAGCCCAGTTGTCATCCCGTAAATGACAATCTGATGGAACTGTTGATAATGATCGATGCTTGTCGTCGCGCATCTGCACGGCAAGTCACTGCAGTTATTCCCTACTATGGCTACGCCCGTGCGGACAGGAAAACAGCAGGAAGAGAGTCAATTACTGCCAAGCTAGTTGCCAATCTCATCACAGAAGCAGGTGCCAACCGAATTTTAGCAATGGATCTGCACTCAGCTCAGATTCAAGGCTACTTCGATATTCCATTGGATCACGTTTACGGTTCACCAGTACTGCTGGATTATTTAGCAAGCAAGCAACTGCCAGATCTCGTTGTCGTTTCCCCAGACGTTGGTGGTGTAGCACGAGCCAGAGCATTTGCTAAAAAGCTAAATGATGCCCCATTAGCAATTATAGATAAACGCCGTCAAGCTCACAACGTGGCCGAAGTTTTAAACGTTATCGGCGATGTTAAAGGCAAAACGGCAGTGTTAGTAGATGACATGATTGACACTGGGGGGACTATCTCTGAAGGAGCAAAACTCCTGCGTGAAGAAGGAGCTCGTCAAGTTTATGCATGTGCAACTCACGCCGTCTTTTCACCACCTGCAGTTGAGCGCTTATCAAGTGGTTTGTTTGAGGAAGTGATTATCACAAACACGATTCCCGTACCAGAGAAAAATCGATTTCCTCAGTTAGTCATGCTGTCAGTAGCTAACTTGCTGGGAGAAACCATCTGGCGCATTCATGAAGACAGTTCTGTAAGTAGTATGTTTCGCTAATTAAGAAAAATCTGTCTTCGCCATCACAATTAGAGCATTTACAAGTTTTAAGGATGAAGTTTGAAATTTTTCAGACTTCATCCTTTATTTATTGTCTTGTCCAGTAAACTGTAACCTGTTACTGTACCAGCCATCTCAAAATGATTGCGTGCTGTTTGCAGCCCTTCACTAGCAAAGGCTTTGAAATCGGGGTCTTTTCCAAGTGTTACTTCTCGCTGGAATGTAGCTATAGCTTCAAGGTGACGGTTCACTCCCATCTCCTTCATATATAGCTCGTCGAAACGACTCCCGGAAAGCTGTATTAAATGCGCGCCGACTGTTTCATACTTGAGCCCGCTTGTTTTTGGAGGTACAATTTCCTTCTTATTTAATAATCGCAAAAGTTTCTCTTGCGCCTTTGTATGCTGTTCGATCATCTGCTGCGCGAATTTTTTTACTTTAGGATTTGTAGACCTCTGTAACGCCTGTTTTCCAAGTTCTATTTCTGCCATTCCTCCCTGAAAAGCATCAGTAGCTAACTGCCGATCTAATGAAGCGACTGGTTCATTTGACAATGGTATAGGTTTATTGACTGGAGTTACACTGCAAGCCTTGAGAAATACAATGATTACAAAAACAGCAAAACCGATGATTATTTTACACAGCTTTGCATCAAAATGAGGTACACTCCGAACCAACCCTCCCCTTACCAAGAGGAGGGTGCGCGATAGCGCAGGTGGGGTATTTCTGTACTTCACCAAGTTGAAATCTGCCACAACTTTACAAAGTTTTTTAAAATTAAACATAAATATTAAGTCAGTCAACACAATTAAAGTTAACTAGTCACCTTGTCATTGGTCATATGTCATTGGTAAGGATTTCCGACCGATTTACATTTTGTAATGTAGTTTGATTCATTTCCGCCTCGCGATCGTCGTGATGGTGATCCAACCATGACCCTCGCAGAAGCGACAGTATCATTTAAGACAACATAATATAGCAGAATTTTAGCCAGAAAATCACTTTAGAAACCTCCAAAAAAATAATTCCCCAAAAACAATTTGAGAAGAGGTTTGAACTGCACAATAATAATAATTAATATAAGGAGATGAATCATGCCAGTACTTCGTATTCTTCATTTAGTTGGATCTGCAGACAATGATTTTTACTGTGATTTGTCACGCCTTTACGCCCAAGACTGTCTGGCAGCAACTGCAGATCCATCGCGCTATGACTTTCAGATTGCATACATCACACCCGATCGCCAGTGGCGATTTCCTCACTCCCTCAGTCGAGAAGATATTGCTGTCGCCAAACCGATTCCTCTGTTTGATGCTATACAGTTTATAACAGCACAAAACATTGACCTCATGTTGCCACAAATGTTTTGTATTCCTGGAATGACTCACTACCGGGCACTATTCGACCTGCTCAAGATCCTTTATATAGGCAATACTCCGGATGTTACGGCAATAGCGGCCCACAAAGCCAGAGCCAAAGCAATTGTCGAAGCAGCAGGGGTCAAAGTGCCACGTGGAGAAGTACTCCGCCAAGGAGACGTTCCGACAATTACACCTCCAACAGTCGTCAAACCCGCAAGTTCTGACAACTCTTTAGGGGTGTCCTTAGTCAAAGAGGCTACTGACTATGACGCTGCCCTGAAGAAAGCATTTGAATATGCGGATGAGGCGATCGTAGAAGCATTCATTGAACTCGGTCGAGAAGTCAGATGCGGCATCATTGTCAAAGATGGGGAGCTAGTCGGTTTACCTCTTGAAGAGTATCTGGTAGACCCCCACTCCAAACCCATCCGCAACTATGCTGATAAACTCCAACAAACGGACGATGGCAACTTGCGTTTGACCGCTAAAGATAATATCAAGGCTTGGATTGTAGATCCTAACGACCCGATCACCCGAAAGGTTCAGCAAGTGGCTAAGGAGTGTCATAAGGCTTTGGGCTGTCGCCACTACAGTTTATTTGACTTCCGGATCGACCCAAAGGGACAACCTTGGTTCTTAGAAGCCGGTTTGTATTGTTCTTTTTCCCCCAAAAGTGTGATTCCCTGTATGGCGAAAGTAGGGGGAATTCCTCTAGATGAGTTATTGATGACGGCGATCAATGAAACGTTGGCATGATATAATATCCGGTTACCGATCGTGGAAGCACAAGGCGGCGGACAGATTATCAATACGGCATCGATTGGCGCACATTTGGTAGTACCCACTGCCGCAATAGACTCGTCCGAAATATTATCAGAGTGCCAAAAAAATGGTAGAACGGAATTTTAACCGTCTACCAAAATGAAAAATCCACTTCATTATATTCAACAATATCCACACCGTGCAAAACAAATACTGGGAATAACCAATGACCAATTTGAAGACTTGTTAGTCATGTTATCAAATAGCACTAAAACGTAGTAAATCTTGGTCAATCGTAGTAAAACTGTGTGTGAAAAGTTTAAATAATCTAGAATTTGGAAATTAACCAAATCCTAGATTAAGTTGCTCGTTTGAGCACTCCCTATCGGGTTATAGTTTGCCTCAACACAGCTTAAAGGCTTGTAAATGGATTACGGTTTTGCACTGTCGTGAGCAGCCATGTTCCTTCTCCGACGCTTGAAGCTGGCTAACTTCATTAAGTCATGACCACCTTGACCGAAATTTATCACTGGTACAAATTGCAGAAGTCATAAATATTAGCCCCACTTATTTTGCCAGTTTATTCAAACGTGCTATAGGTATTTCTCCGCACCCGTATGTGATTCAACAACGGGTAAAACAGGCAAAAATGCTGCTGTCGAAAACGGATTTGTCAATTTCGGATATTGCCTTACAAGTGGGCTTCTCTAGCCAAAGTCATTTGACGCAACAGTTTAAGCGCCTCACTGGAATGACACCAAAGCAGGTTCGCGCTTCACCATAAGAATCTGATAAATCGTTGTAAGAATCTGAAAGAAATCGAGTATTGAAACTCATTACACTTCAGATAAATAGGATATGAAGAATAAACAACTATGGTTTCCTATCTCTTTGTTTCGACTTTGTTATCAGAGCTAATTTATAAAGTAAATCTTAAATTGCCAAATGTATTGTGTAGGTTGGTAGAACGAAATAACACACAATAATTTGATCGAATGACGCCCAATAATTCGGTTAAATGTTGTGTTTCGTTCCTCATCCCAACTTACTCATGTTTACTTTATAAATCTAGAGATTATAGGATACATCTGTCATGTTTTTTAGAACAATTTTAGCTGTAATAACCACAGTACTGATTATTACAACCTCGTATATTTCTTCGGGGATGGCTGCAGATAAAACTGCAAAAGCTCAAGTACCAGGTTTCTACTCTTTTAGGTTAGGCGAATTTACGATTACAGCACTTAGCGATGGTACAGTACCACAAGATCTTAATAAGGTTCTGACTAATGCGAACTCGGCAGAGATTGAGCGTCTCCTCCATAGAAACTTCCGCACGAACCCTATTGAAGCCTCAATCAATGCGTTTCTTATCGATACCGGAGATAAACAGGTATTGGTGGATACTGGGGTAGGACAATTGTTTGGACCAAAGCTAGGTGGCAAGCTGCAAGCTTCCTTGAAAGCATCGGGTTATACACCAAATGAGATCGACATGATTCTCCTTACTCATATTCATGCCGATCATAGCGGCGGTCTGGTCGAAAATGGACGACTGATGTTTCCTACTGCCACAGTTTACGTTGGCAAGCCTGATGTCGATTTCTGGCTCGATCCCGCGAATGCCGCGAATGCAGAGCGATTGCGTCTCGATCGCAAATATTTTGATGAAGCAGTCAAAACAGTCAAACCCTACCTTGATGCAGGCAAGCTTAAATCGTTTTCTGGAGAAACAGTTATCTTAGCAGGAATCATCGCGCTTCCTACGCCCGGACACACACCCGGACACAGCTTTTATTTAGTTGAAAGCGGGGGCGAGAGCATTGAATTTTGTGGCGATATTGTTCACTTTGCCTCGATTCAATTTCCGAATCCTAAGATTGCAGTTGTCTATGATGTCAATCCCAATGCCGCAGCAGAGCAACGGGAGAAACAGTTTGCTCGTGCAGAAAAATCACGCCGCCTAGTCGCTACTGCACATTTGCCCTTTCCAGGAGTGGGTCACATCCGCGCAGAAAAGCAGGGTTATAGCTGGGTGCCTGTGGATTATCGTTGGCGCGATTAAAGAAGTTCAATGTTTGAACAAATCAGTTTTGTTCCAGCACAAGCGGTTTTTGGTGGTATCTTTAGTGCTGCTGTTACAACATTTCAAGGAACAATGATTTTAAACTTTTACTTTTCTAAACCTTCAATTAGTCAAAAAAGAATCGAAACACTAGTAGACGATGTATTTTCTTGTCTTATTAACGCTTGTAGCAAGGAAAAAATACTTAAGAACGATTCTTTATCAATACAGGCACGCGACCGTTGATTCCATCAGTACCGGGACTCAAAGAAACTGGGTTTCTGACGAGTGAGTCGATTATGGAGCTAGAACAGCTGCCCGAACATCTGATTGTTCTTGGTAGTGGCTACATTGGGTTGGAGTTTGTTGGGGTGTAACGTTGTTGATAGTGGTGCAGTCCAAGTGAGCCACGAACAAACGTCTGTTCCTGGTGTGTACGCGGCAGGAGATACGGTGAGTCTTTTTTCATCAATTACCACCGTTGTGGCAGAGGGAACGATGGCAGCAGTGTTTATTAATTGGGCGCTAATTACAGAAAATCTAGCGATGCCAAATCGCTAACAACAACCCGAATTGAACTCAATCGTTGTAGTTTAGTAGTAAAGTTAAATTTATAGGAGATCTAAATGCCTTACATCACTGTTGGTCAAGAAAACTCTGCAAACATCGATATCTATTACGAAGATCTTGGGGCGGGTCAACCTGTCGTACTCATTCACGGATTTCCTCTGAATGGTCATTCTTGGGAAAAGCAGGTATTAGCTCTGTTGAACGAGGGATATCGAGTCATTACTTACGATCGCCGAGGATTTGGTGCTTCGAGCCAACCATCGTTTGGCTATGACTACGACACTTTTGCAGCAGATCTAAATACACTCATGACCAAACTCGATCTGCGTGATGTCGTGCTAGTCGGCTTCTCAATGGGAACGGGTGAAGTGACGCGCTATCTCGGCGAATATGGCTCAGAGCGTGTGAGTAAAGCAGTGCTGATGGCTCCAGTGCCTCCTTTCCTACTAAAGACAGATGACAATCCGGAAGGCGTTGACAAAAGCGTCTTTGATGGCATTATGAAAGCAATCGTTGAAGACCGTCCAGCTTATTTTTCTGCATTTTTTAGAGACTTCTTTAACGTCGATATGCTGCTTGGCGACCGCATCAGTAATGATGCCATCCAGATGAGTTGGAATGTTGCAGCAGGAGCTTCTGCCAAGGGAACTCTCGATTGTGTACCATCATGGCTCACTGACTTTCGGAATGATTTACCACGTATTGACGTGCCAACTTTGATCGTTCATGGTGATGCCGATCGCATTCTACCATTACAGTCAACCGCAGCAAGACTACCAAAGCTCATTAAAAACAGCCAACTTGTAATAATCCCTGGCGGACCGCACGCCATCAACTGGACTCACGCGGATCTGGTTAATCCAGTGTTGCTGGACTTCCTTCAACAGACAAATTAATCGGTATTCCAATTAAACGAGAAGGAGAAACATGATACTTCAGGGTAAAGTAGCTTTAGTTACTGGAGGGACATTGGGTAGAGGAGTTTCGTGGGAGATGGACAAGACGTTCAATGCCCAGTGAGGCATTGAGGTCTTGGGGGTCGAACACTGGGTACGGAAAAATCTAACATGAGTAAATATATTCAATGCTAGTTATGCTACTTGCATCAAAAACTCAATGAGCAATTGATTGACCTCTGTAGGGCGTTCCTGCTGAATCCAATGTCCGGTATTTGGCAGCAATACCTTTTTTTTCAAGTTTGGCACTATTTCTTCTAGCTGGTTGATGATATCTCGATTTAACATCACGGCTGTATCAAACTCTCCCCCAATAAACAAAGCAGGTTGTTGGAGCTTTGCACCACTCAAAAAGGTCGTGAGCTCCCAATCCTTGTCCAGGTTTCGATATCGAGCCAACCCACCTCGAAATCCGGTTCGCTCAAACTCCTGAGTCAGAAAATCAAGGTCTTGCTCGCTCAACCAACTCGGAAGTTGCTCTGGTTCGGCTACACTGTCCAGAAGTTTTTCTGATTTGTCGAATAGAAAGCGCCACCTTTTTTCGGGAGGTGCGTCTCCAGATGCAGAATAAAGTATCATGCGAAGAGATTTACGAACGTCGGCTTCTAATTCTGCCTCTGCTTTGCCAGGTTCCTGAAAATACAATATGTATAACTGTTGCTCGCCTGCCATCTGAGGCAATGAAAGCCAACCATTAAATCCTGTATCTACGATCGCATCTTGTATGAAAATTTTGCCATCAGAGCGGCGAATTGACAGTGGAATAATGGGTTCAAAATCTGCATTGACAACTCCGGTAATCATGTAAGTCTCCGAGTCCGTCCACCAAATCGACGAACATAACGAGAGCCAATGCGAACAATCCAAATTTGAGCATCTGGATAACGGGCTTCAAGACGTTCACAAGCTGCGATTTCACTAGCATCGACTTCAAAGGCTCCAGTTTCTATGTCGATTGCTACGATCTTGCCATGATTACCTTCCTCGACTTGCTGGCGTACTTGAGATTCATAGATTTCATCACCACGTCGAGCGAACTCTTCTTTGCTGTAGCTAGGTTGTCGAACTGTCATGGACGTGACCTTGTTGCAATTTTATGTTCTTATTTTAATGCGATCGTTCTCCTAGTAGCCGTGACTCCCAAAAAAAGGATACGGGATGGAAATCGCGCAAGAATTTACTAAAATTCCGCAGGGCAAAAAGATTATAGATATTATGTAAAAAATGATAAAGATCGTCGTGCAGTTTTCTATAACTTTGGGTTCATGTCAGTTCACCTAAGCAACGACGGTGCGATAAGCCGGGTACGGCTTGCGCCAAGGGCGATCGCCGTTGACAACACGATTGAAGGGAAATAATTATGAATCAAAAATCTGTTGACAAAAACGCTGTTGGCATGGCAAATTTGCCGCCAAGCAAGATAGCGGTCAACTTAAAAATTAATGAAGCGGCTTACGATTTACAAATCGAGCCGCGTGTTTCTTTGCTCGACGCTTTGCGCGAGTTTGCTGGACTCACGGGAACTAAGAAAGGGTGCAATCAGGGGGCGTGCGGTGCCTGTACCGTGCTGGTTGACGGCGAACGCATCAATTCGTGTTTGGCACTTGCCGTTCAGTACGAAGGTGTGGAAATCACGACGATCGAAGGCTTGGCAAATGAGGGGGAACTGCATCCCCTACAAGCTGCGTTCGTCGAACACGACGGGTTTCAGTGCGGCTACTGCACCCCCGGACAGATTTGTTCTGCGATCGGAATGCTCAGAGAATTTCAGCAAAATCTGCCGAGCGCGGTTTCGCCTAGTATGAATGGAGAATATGAATTTTCCGATGAAGAAATCAGAGAACGGATGAGCGGAAATTTATGTCGCTGCGGTGCTTATGTCGGCATTACGGAAGCGATTCACACCGCATTTGATCGTGAGGCGGCACGATGAAAAATTTTATTTATCAGAAAGCCAAAAGCGTAGACGCAGCGATAAATTTAATCGGACAAAACGCAGGCGCGAAATTTTTGGGCGGCGGAACGAATCTGGTTGACTTGATGCGCGAAAACATTGAGCGATTAGACGCCTTGGTGGATGTGACGCATCTGCCCGCTAACATCGAAGAAACTGCCGACGGCGCAATCAGAATCGGCGCGGCGGTGAAAAACACTGCGCTTGCCAATCACGAATCGATCCGCGAGAAATTTCCCGTTCTTTCCCAAGCCATTCTCTATGGCGCGTCGGGACAAATCAGAAATATGGCGACCGTCGGTGGCAATCTGTTGCAGAGAACGCGCTGTTATTATTTTTATGACGACACGGCGCGATGCAACAAACGCGAAATCGGCGCTGGCTGCGATGCGATCGACGGTTTCAATCGAATTCACGCGATTTTGGGCACGTCCGATGCCTGCATTGCTACGCATCCGTCGGATATGTGCGTGGCGCTCGCTGCCCTTGATGCACGAGTTTTGGTTCAAGGCGCAAATGGCAGCCGCGAAATCGCGTTCAATGATTTTCACCATCTTCCCGAAAACACGCCGCACATTGAAACCGAGTTGCAAGACGGCGAATTGATTACGGCGATAGAAATTCCGCGAAACGATTTTGCCAAAAATTCGCTGTATCAAAAAGTGCGAGATCGAGCGAGTTACGCCTTTGCATTGGTCAGCGTGGCGGCTGCTTTGGAAATCAAAAATAACCAAATTAAAAACGTGCGAATCGCGCTTGGCGGGGTGGCGCATAAACCTTGGCGGGCGTTTGCAGCCGAAGAGGTTTTGCTGGGTTTACCTGCAACCGAAGAGAATTTCTGGCGTGGGGCAGAAGCAGAATTAGAAAACGCGAGGGGATTTGCCAACAATAGTTTCAAAATCGAATTAGCGAAACGGGTGATTATTGGCGTGCTGAAGGAACTGGCGGAACAAGGAGAAACAAACTGATGAGCAACACGCAGAAAATTATGGAAACCGTCATGCAGTATGCACCCGACAAAGAACCCAATGCGCTATCTCACCGGCGCGGTTATCTCGGAACACCTTTGAGCCGTGTTGATGGGCAATTGAAAGTCAAAGGTGAAGCTCCTTTCACGGCAGAGTATAAAGTTGAAAATACGGCTTATGCCGCCCTCGTTTACAGTTCGGTTACCAAGGGAAAAATTACGAAAATCGACGTATCGAGAGCCGAAAAAGCGAACGGTGTTTTAGCGATCGTCACCCACGAAAACGCCCCGAAACTAAAAAATCCGCCGACGTTCGGATTGAGTGGCAATGGTGCGGCGGCAAGCGATTTGCCAATATTACAGGAAGCAGATGTGCATTGGAACGGTCAGCCAATCGCTGTCATCGTCGCCGAAACGCAGGATCGGGCGGAAGAAGCCGCCACACTTGTTAAAGTCGAATATGAAACGGCAGAGGCGGAAGTTTCTTTTGACGCTTTGAAAAAGATTGCCAAACCGCCTGAGAATATTCTTGGCGAGCCGCCTGAAATCAAAATCGGTGACGCCGAAAACGCATTGGATGCAGCAGAATTTAAGGTTGACAATCTTTATCGCACGCCGCGCTATAACCACAATGCGATCGAGCCGCACGCGACGGTTGCTGTCTGGCACGATAATGAAAGTTTAACTGTTTTCGACAGTACGCAATGCATTCACAACTTAAGCTATACGCTTGCTGTGATATTCGGCATTCAACCCGAAGCTGTTCGGGTCATCTCGCCGTTTGTTGGCGGCGGATTCGGCAGCAAAGGCACGATGTGGTGGAATACGGCACTTTGCGCGATGGCGGCGAAAGTTGTCAACTGTCCTGTAAAACTATCTGTGTCACGCCAAGGCATTTTTCGTATTGTCGGCGGGCGCACACCCTCGGAACAGCGCGTTGCACTCGGCGCTGGTAAAGACGGAAAATTCACTGCCCTCATTCATAGTGGCATTACCGCCGCAACGAGGCACAACAATTTTCCCGAACAGTTCACTTTTCCGGTGCGACATCTTTATGCTGCGGAAAATTTTTACATCGGACAGAAAGTCGTCAATCTCGATACGGTCGCGAACACTTTTATGCGTGCGCCGGGTGAATCAATCGGCACCTTCGCGTTAGAGTCGGCGATTGACGAACTGGCTTATGAACTAAAAATCGATCCGATAGAACTCCGGCGCATCAACGAGCCAACGAAAGACCCGGTGAGAGATGTCGCATTTTCGATGCGTAATTTAACCTTGGCTTACCAGCGTGGGGCGGAGAAATTCGGCTGGCAACATCAAGCACCGCGATCTCAAAAGGATGGTAAATGGCTCGTTGGGCAGGGTGTGGCGACGGCTTATTATCCGTATTACCGTTTCGTTTCGACCGCTCGCGTCCGAATTTTTGCTGACGGCACGGCAGTGGTTCAAACCTCGGCGCAGGAGATGGGCATGGGAACGGCAACGGTGCAGATTCAACATGCGGCAGAGAGATTAGGGTTGCCAATCGAGCGAGTTTCGTTTGAATACGGCGATTCAAATTTGCCACAGGCACCGTTGGCTGGTGGCTCGAATCAAACTGCTAGTAACTTCGCGGCGATTGCAGCGACGATTGAAAAAGCTTTGCGCGAACTGCTCGCGATCGCCGGAGACGATTCGCCACTTGCGGGTCTAAAATATGAAGAGATTGAGGCACGCGACGGTGGGGTTTTCAGCAAGGAAAACTCGTCAAAAGGCGAAACTTACGCATCAATTTTGAAAAGGGTTGGGCAGGATTATGTCGAAGCGGAAGCGACATCGAGCCAGCCTTCGGAGATGCAAAAATATTCGATGGGTTCATACGGCGCACAGTTCTGCGAAGTCCGTGTCAACGAAGAAACTGGCGAAGTCCGTGTTTCACGCTGGCTAGGGTCATTCGACTGCGGAAAAATTCTGAATCCGAAGACTGCGACCAGTCAGTTTCGTGGTGGGATTATTATGGGCATTGGCATGGCACTAACCGAAGAAACATTATTTGACGAGCGAAAGGGGCGAATCATGAACGCCTCACTCGCCGAATATCACGTTCCGGTTAATCTGGACGTGCCGCATATCGAAATTATTTACAACAACATTCCCGACGAACACGCTCCATCAGGCGCGCATGGCATCGGCGAAATTGGCATCACGGGCGTGGCGGCGGCAATTGCCAATGCGATTTACAACGCGACAGGCAAACGCATTAGAGAGTTGCCGATTACGCTTGATAAACTGCTGTGATAATCTGATATCTGTGGCGGGCTAGAAGCCCGCACCACAAGAGATATTGTATTTTTAAAATTATTAAAGAGAGTCCTGATACTTTTAATCCAGATAACCTTAGACATCTGAGATATCTTCTGACAAACTCTCTACTCCCACAATCGACGACTAGAAGCTCCATTTAGTTTATTATGAGTATCTTTTAACAAAGCAGGAATATCTAAATTTTCTGGACACCTGGGCAAACACTCACCACATTCCGTACAGCGATTGGCTTTCATTCCAGGAAACCAATGACCGGCATTTTCAAACATTCGATAGCGGTATTGCCCGAAATCTGTCATATCAAATGCTGTGGCGAGATTGCGTAACCGAAGCGCTTCTGGTATATTGATTCTCTCAGGGCAAGGCAAGCACTCATAGCATTGGCTGCATCTATCTGTCCCTAAAACAGATTTTTGGTACTCTTCTAAGCGTTGAAAAGTATCTATTTCTTCTTGTGTTAGCGGTTCGTCGCGATCGCTAAATAGCAACGGTTCCTCTAATTCGTTTGGGTTTGCAGGACCGACGCTGAGGGTGGTAATTCGGGTGTCGCTTAGCAAAAATCTGTAGTTCAACTCCAACGGCGAAAAGGGATGACACAAATCTTTTAAGGTTTGAGGTGGCGTATATAAGCGTCCTCCCTTATCAACCGGGGAAATGATGAATATTCCCATGTCTTTTTCATACGCTTTCTCAATGGCTAGAGCATGGCGTTGGAAAAAATAGTAATAATGCAGATTGACAAAATCGAAAAAATCTGTATTGATTGCATCTAAAAGAATTTCCAAAGGTGCGTGAGTGGAAAAACCAATGTGTCGCACTCTACCATCTTCCCTCGCTTCCTCCACTGCCTTCATGCAGCCACCCTTGGTTTTTACCCAGTCGAGATGTTCCCAAGTGTTCAATCCATGAATTGCTAGACAGTCGAGATAGTCAATATTTAATTTGTCTAAAGATTCATCAATACACCGACGCATTGTATCGGCATCTGCAGTAGGTGGGATTTTTGTAGTAATATACACCTGAGAACGAGAAACTGGCAAACCAAGAGTAATCGCACCCCCCAGGTATTCTTCACTCTTACCGTAACCTCTGGCAGTTTCTAAATGATTGATCCCCAGTGCTATAGCTTTTTGGACAGTTTGCCATGCATTTTCAGGCGGAGACAGGTAACGCATTGTCCCTAAAGAAAAGACAGACAAGCAGAGATTGGTTTTTCCAAAGCGTCGGTATTTCATCAAAATAATTGGATTTTAGATTTTTAGACAGGATATTGTAGTATCAATTTGAAAAAAGAATGTGACAGATAGTTGGGTGAGATTCCACCCGCTCCAGGCTACCTCAATCCAAAATCCAAAATCCAAAATCCAAAATTGCTAGCTTCCGCCATCACCAAAACGTTTAATCAGATCCTCCGGTCGAAGATTGGAGACAAATTCTCGAAACGCTTGTTGTTCGGCTTCATCAGCATCTCTATCTACAGGGATGGAAGCATCAGCTATGACTTCTTCCATAACCCAAATCGGAGTGTTTGTACGTAAAGCGATCGCGATCGCATCACTTGGACGTGCGTCAATTTCCTTTTTCACCTCACCTTGCTTGAGAATGAGAGCTGCATAGAATGTGTCTTTTTGCAACGAATGGATAATAACGCGATCTAAAGTCATATTCCATGTCTCTAAAAGGTTCACAATGAGGTCATGGGTTAAGGGTCTTGGAGGCTTTTGATTCTCCAGTGCGCCCATAATTGCTCTTGCTTGCTCCTGACCAATATAAATTGGTAGTGCGCGGCGATCTGAAGAATCCTTCAGAAGTACAATTGGGCTGCGTGTTATGGCATCTAATGCTATGCCAGCGACTTTCATCTCAATCATTGGCTAAGCCTCTAAAATCCTTTGCGTGTGAGAGAGCTATGTAACAAATCGTACTTTTGGTTGGGCAATAATGGGACAAGTTTAAACATAACAGTTTATTCTCTATAATTGCTTCTATTAAACTCCTAAATGAGTGTGAATACCAGAGTAAGACGACTAGGTCTAGATCGACTATAATCTACTTTCCCAAGTATGCCTTGTGATGAATACCAAGGTATTGATAACTTGACATAAATTTTTGTTTGAAATTATACACATTAGTTCTTAATTTGTGTGAGAATTACCAGATGATTTCAGCCAAAAACTTACCTTAAATAGAGTTAATTTAGCAAAACCGCCGTGTTTACAGGATTAATCCAGTCATTAGGAACAATAAAACCCATAGGGGAGCATTCTTGGCAGATTACTTGTGTCACACACTTATCTAATGCCATTATGCAAGATTTAGCGCTTGGTGACAGTATTGCAGTAGACGGCATCTGCCTAACGGTAGAAAAAATTCTAAAAGATGGATTTATTGCTACTGCTTCACCAGAAACCCTACGCCGCACCACCTTAGGACAAGAGCAAACACAACAGAGGTACGTCAACTTAGAAGCATCATTACGAGTGGGAAGCAAGGTAGGCGGTCATTTTGTGATGGGACACGTAGACGGAATGGGTCAACTATTATCTGTCGAACAAACAGCAACCTCTTGGGAAATGACGTTAAATGCACCAAAAGAGATCGCCCGCTATATTGTTCCCAAAGGCAGCATAGCAGTGAATGGCATTAGTCTCACTGTTGCCGATTATCAACCAGAAACAATGCAATTCAAAGTCGCCGTCATTCCCGTAACCTACGCCGAAACCAATTTTCAATATTTAAACCCAGGCAGTTGGGTAAATTTAGAAGGGGATATTTTAGGCAAATACGTCGAAAAATTTCTTTCCGTTGGCAATCAAGACCCAAAACCAACGACAAACAACGAGTTTGATGGCATCACACCCTCCTTCCTAACAGAACATGGGTATTTGTGAGTAGGGAATAGGGAATGGGGAATAGGGAATGGTGAGTTGTTTTCCCTACTCTCTACTCCCCACTCCCTTCTTCCTTCAGCTACCAGGTTGCCTGGTAACTTGAGCTGTCTGTAAAGATTGAACCAATTGACCGAGGGCATACTCTAATTGAGCACCTGGGTTGGTTGCTACCCATCCTTGAGGTGTCAGTTGACGCACCTCAAAATGCAAGTGAGGACCTGTAGAGTTACCAGTACTGCCAACTCGTCCAATCACAGTTCCCTGTTCCACACGTTGACCGGGTTGAACAAGAAGTTGTGACATATGACCATACAAAGTTTGTTGGGCGTTGCTGTGGTTGAGTACAACTGTTAAACCATAACCACCCATGTAGTCAGCAATCTCTACCAAACCAGATTGTGCTGCCACAACAGGTGTTCCCATTGCTGCACCTAGGTCTGTACCTGCGTGAAAACGGCGATCCCCTGTAATGGGGTGAGTTCGCCAACCAAACAGAGAAGTAATTGGGGCGGGGATAGAAAGAGGGAACATCAATCCCGAACCGTTATAGGGAACCCGACCAGCATAAACTCCACTGTAAGCAATTTGTGGCAATGTTATTGCTAGTGGAATGTCATAAACCACCGTGCTTTCGCGAGGTGCGATATTTTCTGCGGTCACAGGCGGAAGCAAAGTGCCACCATGTGGGGCAATAGGAGTAGAACTGACTGTTGTGCTAGGAGTAAAATCGTTAGGTATAAAACGATGGCGTCGAATAGTGCTTTGCGGCACACTAGCAGAAGCTATTCTAGAAGAATTACGTAAAAAATTATTGCTCACTATGCCAGAAGTGACTCTGGGAGTGTTGCGTACAAAAGAGCGGTTTGCCCTAGTTGTACTACGCTGAAGGGGAGGCACGGTTGCTAGAGTTGCCCGTTGACTTCTTCTAAGCCAACTTGGTGTTGAAGTCCGCTCTTTTGAAGCATTAGCAACAGACGCTCTATCAGCAGAACGTTCCGTTATCACCACAGAATTTGGTGCTTCGTATCTTTCTGTAGTATCAGCGCTGTAATTGGTGGGGTCAATATAAGTGTTGTTGTAGTCCTTATCAGTAGATTGAACTCCGGGCGCAGAGGAATAACTTTGCTGGGAACCCTCTTGTTGGGGTTTTTCGTCTCCAGCAACAGATACCCTTGACCGCGAAGTTTCTACTTGAAGCTTTTCTTCTCTAGTAATAGCAGGAGCAATCCTTGGAGTTCTTAACCTTGTTCTAAGTTTTCTAGCAGTTGCTGTAGGTACAGAAATCTCTACTTCTGGTCTTAACTTTCTCACAGAGATGCCAGGTTTGGAAACTTCTTGAGGTCTGGATTGTCTGATAACAACTGTAGGGTTAGAAGACTTTGACCGAGATAATCTTTGTTTCAGTCTCGCTCTACGTTGAGAAAATTCCGGTTGCTCTCGATATGTTTCTGGTGCAGGCGCACTTGAATTTTGTCCGGATGTACTTCTTCGGACTGGATTTGGTGCTGTTTGCTGTGTTTCAACAGTGGGAACAAGATTATCCACGGCGGATTCCGTTTGGGCAAAAACCAAACCGCCACTGCTTAATATACCAAGACTACCCAGCAAACTAAGGCTTTGTGCGGGGAGCGTGGACGCAAACCGTTTTTTCGACAAGGGTCGTTCTTCTGGTTTATTCCAACGATCAAAGGCAGAGTTATTGCGCTGCGTCATGTGTTCTTTGAAATCGTGTGATTGAGCTTAAGAGTTAGGGAGTAGGGAGTAGGGAGTAGGGAGTAGGGAGTAGGGGATAGGGGTAGAACAACTAACAACTAACCACTAACAACTAACTACTAACTACCAACCATTAGCCGTCATAACCCAAACTGATTGTACCGGGTTGGAAGTAAATTTCTCGTGATTGTACTGTTACAAATTCACATGCTTCCGTGCATACCCGAAGAGCACCCTGCTGTGTTACGCCTACTACAGTGCCTGCAATATCATTATGGTATACGCGATCGCCCATATTGCTCAGTAACTCTAAATAGCGCGATATTAATATATTGGCTCCTTCTGCCAACAAACACTGTATCCCAGATTCTATTCCAATGAGAACAGTAGCAGCGAGAATTTCAAGAGTTGGAATTGATTTGGAATCATTCAACGCCTGCCAAGTTTTTAAGTTGATTCCAGTTTCCGGAACTGGGTTTGCCCAATTTATGCCAACTCCAATGATGGCTTGCGCGATTCGTCCTTGCTGTACTTTCGTTTCCGTTAGAATACCACCTAGCTTGCGACGCTTTAAAACTAAATCGTTGGGCCATTTGATTTGAGTGGGAACACCACTTTCTTGCAATTGTTTAGCAATTCCCCAAGCCGTTGCCAAAGTGAGTTGGTAACCATTTGTTACATCTAGCTTGGGTGCGATCGCCAATGAAAGATACAATCCTCCATCATCAGAAATCCATTGCCGACCCCATTGACCTCTACCTGCTGTCTGCTGTGTAGCAATGACCGTGCATCCCGGTTCAGCCCCTTGACTCAGCAAATTCCACAAGATCTGATTGGTTGAAGATACTGTATCAAAAAGGTGTAGCGAAAACGGTAGGTGTACGTGTTTGCGCCCTGCTTGAATAGCAGTTTCTAGCTGTTGTTTATCTATTTTTGTCATTGGTCACTGGTCACTGGTCACTGGTCACTGGTCACTGTCCCAGTTTGCGTTAGTATGGATTGAGTGATTTCTATTTGTTTCTAGGTATAGTTAACAATGCACGCTTGGCACTGGCGCACATGGTCTGGACTTCCATACCTGACCTGCAGTTTATTGGAACCTTGGTATCACGGCTTTTTTACCAAGCAGTTTTCACCTAGTTCCCCTTTTGAAATCACAAAGGCATTGCATCCCGAAGCATCGGTTTACCGCTTAAAACAGGTACACGGTAACACTATTTTCTCGCCACAAGAAATCGAAGATTGGTTGACAAAATCCATAATAAATGAAGGTGAAGTCGATTCTGCTTTTGCATCGGGAGACGGTTTAATCAGTACTGCGCCCTTACAAGCTATATGGGTAGCTACGGCAGATTGCACGCCTGTACTGGTTGCTGATGAGAAGACAGGACAGGTTGCTGCGGTTCATGCTGGTTGGCGCGGGACTGCGCTCAAGATAGTACCGCAAGCTATTAGTCGATTGCAAGCACAAGGGAGCAAATTAGAAAATTTACGAATTGCCATGGGACCTGCCATCGCTGGAGAAGTTTACCAAGTCTCCGAGCATGTGGCAGCAGAAGTAGGAGCCAGCCTCATACCACATAATGATGAAAAAGCAATTCTAGATGCACTGCAAGATATATCACTATCTCCCCTACTTCCAGATCCAGAACCAGGGCGAGTGCGATTGGATGTGCGGCGAGTCAATACTTTACAGATGGAAATGTTAGGCATTAGTGTGGAACAAATTGCGATCGCACCTTACTGTACTTACCAAACTCCAGAGTATTTCTTTTCTTACCGCCGAGAACACCAGAAAAAAGTCCAGTGGTCGGGAATTGTCAGTAAAAGAGTGACCAGTGACCAGTGACCAGTGACCAGTGACCAGTGACCAGTGACCAGTGACCAGTGACCAGTGACCACTAACAACTAACAACTAACCTTTATATTTAAGTTCTGTGGAATTTTTGTTACAGATTTTTTGTTAATTAAGCTTTTGAGTCGATATCCCAAACCATAAACTGTTTCAATCACCTCTTCTGCAATTCCGGCAGTCTTAAGCTTTCGTCGCAGATCTTTAATATGCATTGTCACAGCAGTTTCGGCAGGAGCGCTATCAAATGACCAAAGACGGTCTAAAATAGCACTACGGCTAAAAACTCTTTGGGGATTGCTCAAGAAAAGTTCTAATAATCGATATTCAGTTGGAGTCAGGCTCAAACGTTCCTCTTGATAAAAGACTTCACACGAACTAAGGTTAAGTCGTAAATCTCCCCAAGTTAGCACGAGAGTATAGCTAGAGTTTCCCTGACTCCGACGCAGTAAAACACGAATCTTTGCCATTAACTCTTGCAGGTTCAAGGGTTTGAGAACATAATCATCTGCTCCTGCATCTAAAGCCGCAATCTTATCTGTGGTAGAACCTTCTTCCAGAAGTAGTAGAATTGGTGTTATGCAGTCTTGCGATCGCAATCGACTACATAAACTGACACAATCTACTTTAGAAAACTGCATATCTATCAAGAGAAGGTCATACATCGATGCTTGTACCAAAGCCAGTGCTGTTTCCTCACCAGTTGCTGCATCAATGATGTAGTTAGCTGCAAGCAGTTTCCTTTTAAGCATGACCATTGAAGGTTGATCGTCCCCCACCAGCAATATTCTCATGGCAGGTCTCCTTTTCCTTAAATTATTTATATTAAGGGAAAGAACACGTAGCTTGTATCCCTAAATTAAGAAATTTCTGTGTTTTTTTTCAATGGTCATGTGCCATTGGTCATTAGTCATAGGCAAAGCTTTTATTTTATAAGCAGAGTGTAAGATGCCCGACTTCTTAAAGAAGTCGGGCATCTGATTCCCCCCTACCCCCTACTGTTTCTGATAATCTTTAGGCGTCATCCCTGTTATTTTGCGAAAGTGCTTGGTCAGGTGGCTTTGATTTGCAAAACCGCATATCAGAGCAATATCACAGATTGCCATTTTCCCACTTCTTAACAACCGCTTTGCTTGTTCCACTCTCTGCTGAAGTACATATTGGTAAGGAGTTATACCTAGAGAATTTTTGAAGAGTTGACAAAAGTAGTACTGGCTGATACCTGCTACTCCTGCCAACTCAGCTAACTTGATCTCTGAATTCAGATGGCTGTGAATGTGCTCTAGAACCTGACGCAACTTATATTTTGGCAATCCATCAGTATATTTAACTACTTGATTTTTTTTGACACAATATTTCTTTATAAGATGAATAACTAGCGTTGTTCTCAGTTGCTCAACGTATAAACTATCCCCACTCATTTTTGACTCTAGCTCGTCTTTCAGAGATAAAAGTATGCCGAGAATGAGTGGATCTTGCTGTGTGGCAAAGTGAGGAATTAATTCAATATCTTCTGATGCAGAAACTTCCATCCCCAATCTTTTTAGAAGTAAGGGGTCAACTGACACAAACATAAATTGAATTTTTTCTTCCCACAAACAACGGTGGAGTATATCAACTGGAATAATGGCAATAGTTCCTTTTGTTTGATGTTCACTTTGTCTTTTTCCATTAAACCATCGTTCTGTTGATAGATTACCCAAGGCAACACTGATGGTGTGCATTGTCAGACTATGCTCGAATGTATCGTTATTAGGTTGATGATGATGCTCAAAATATATCCCATCCCATCCTGAATAATAACTGGTTATCAAAGGCGGGTTAGACAAGATTTGCTCGGTTGCTCTTTCCTGTTTAAAGTCAACGAGTAAAGTCTTTTCCTGTTTTAATTGCTCGCTGTTGCTCATGATTAAGCTAGTCAACTAAAGTATGAAGTATTCAGCTTTGTTGTATGAACTATGAAATGTTAGCTTTTACCCTTTATATTTCATCATTTTTCAAACCATTGGGCATATTAAAGGGTTTGGTACAACAATTGCAATGATTTAAATCAAGCTGCTGACGATTGCTGAAGTGTAATTTGCAGGCGGGTACGTGCGATTTTACCTTCCCGTTCCAACCGAGCTAATGCTCGTGATAGGGTTTCTGGTGTCAAACCTAAATCAGCTGCAATTTCTTTGAGGGGGCGATCGACGTTGACAATGTTTTGTTCGTCGGACTGTGCTAAATAACGCAGGTAACGCAGCAATCTCTCGTGGGCTGCTCGAATATCTCGCAATTCTATGCGTAATTTCAAATCTTGGATTTTCTGTACTAGCATTGCCATGAAATCTTCTGCTAACTCAGGATTTGCATATATTGCTGATAATAAAGGCTCTTTGGGATACGCGATCGCTCGAGAAGCCACTTCTGCGACTGCAGTGCAGGGGTATGTTTGAAAAAATAAAGCAATTTCACCCAAGCTATTGCCTTGTTCCGCAACTTGGAAAGTTACGACTTTATCATCGCTTGTATAGCGCATAAGTTTGATACGTCCCGTTTCGACAATAAAAAAAGACGATGCTGGATCTCCTTGTTGGAATAGAGTTTCTCCTGTTGATAAGTCATGATGCACTACAGCATCGCGTAATTCTTCTGGCAAACTATTCAATGTCAACAGATCCATACAAGCTCCTCGATAATTTGCAATTCGGTATTTAATAACTAAAATGACGAGCGACAGAATACTTAGCCAACTAAATAAAATTTCAAAAAAATAACTCCTAGCTGAGGTTGTTGTGAACCTGCAAAAGCAACCGGCGCAACAGCAGTTGCTCCTCTAGTGTTAAATTAGCTAAGATGCGTTTTTCTAGAAGATTCCAAGCTTGAGTGACTGGTTTTTGGAGCGATCTCCCCGCATCAGTTAAGTAAATCCGGCAAATACGTGCATCTTCTTCATCCCTGCGTCGTTGCAATAAACCAACTTTTTCCATACGATTCAGCATTTTCGTGAGTGTTGGGGCTTCCACTTGCATCTTCAAAGCCAGATCGGATTGGATTAACCCATCATTTTCCCATAAATGCATCAATAAAATTTCTTGTCCGACATACAGCCCCATGTCACCCAAAACTTTACAAGCTTCGTTGCGGTGAACCTTAGAAACTTGTACCATCAGGTAGCCAATGGTTTCCTGCATTGGTTTTTCAGTCATAGGGAAAGTTAACGCTCGTAAGGAGAAAGAAGGAAGAAGGAAGTTGTATCCCCATCAATAAATTGAGGGGATTTTCAGAGTGAAAAACCTTTATGAATCCATCAATAAATTGAGGGGCTTTTGACCCATTTGTCAGAAGAAAGAGAGTTAGACTTTGAGATATAAACGAAAATCCCAACCTTCTTCCCTCTTTCCTCTTTCTTCTTCCTTATTTTGGTAAATTTAGCCAGCTAAGTAAACTTTAAAATTTTTGGCTTCAAAATTGCAAGTTACGGTTGGTGTTGAAAACCGGACAAAAGTTCGCAAGATGAAGAATATTTTCAGCAAGAACAGACAAGACCGAAAAAACCGGAAAAGGTATGTTTGTTTGAGAATTTGTAAAAAAAGCTTTACATGGCACAACCTTAAGCGGTAGTTTTACTTATAGTTGTTTTCGTCGGTAAGTTTTCAGATCCCCGACTTCTAAAAGAAGTCGGGGATCTCGTAGCTCCTCACAAAATAAAACAGACCGCTATTTACTATAAAGCCCCTCATCATATGAGAAAGATTTTCAAAACTTTTACTGGTGCGATCGCTTGCTCTTACCTAATGCTTTCGCACAATGCCGGACTAGCTGAGACAACTCAAACCCAAAACATTGCTGAATCTGAACCAGTTCGCAACACTTCTGAATCGGTAACCAAACCCATCACTCAGATAGAGCCAGTTCTCACTCAGTCACCTCAACAGGGAGAACCCCCAACTTCTGGAGCTTCTAATCCAGGCGATCGAGTGACCTCAGTTAGCCAACTGAGAGATGTGCAACCTACTGATTGGGCGTTTCAAGCACTCCAATCGTTAGTTGAGCGTTATGGAGTTATTGCAGGCTACCCCGATGGAACATTTCGGGGAAACCGTGCCATGACACGTTATGAATTTGCAGCAGGTTTAAATGCTGCCTTGGCAAGGATTGATGAACTGATTGCAGCAAGTACAGCAGATTTAGTTTCTCGTGATGACCTAGCAACTTTGCAAAGACTTCAACAAGAGTTTTCTTCAGAATTAGCCACATTGCGGGGACGAGTCGATGCTTTGGAAGCAAAAACGGCGGAAATAGAGGCAAATCAATTCTCCACAACCACAAAATTAACCGGTCAAGTGGTCATAGGATTGAATGCAGGTGGATTTGATGGCGATCGCATTATCGATCCCAGAGATCAAGTCCTTGCCACTGAAAACCCAAACCCTACGATATCATACCGAGCCGGTATAGATTTCAACACAAGTTTCTTTGGTAATGATTTGTTACTGATTCGTATTGACACGGGCAGTGGTACAACTATCAACACAGGTAGTGGTCCAGTTAGAGGTATTGACGATGCGGCGGGATTTTTAGAGCCAACCTTTGGTAGCGTCCTTGACTTTTCTGTTGAACCACCCAATGACACTGATATTGCGCTGGCAAGGGTATCTTACACTTTTCAACCGTTCAAAGACTTCAGAGTTTCTATTGGA
This sequence comes from Scytonema hofmannii PCC 7110, assembly GCF_000346485.2. Lineage (NCBI taxonomy): Bacteria > Bacillati > Cyanobacteriota > Cyanophyceae > Nostocales > Scytonemataceae > Scytonema > Scytonema hofmannii. The sequence continues at coordinate 6,879,278 of NZ_KQ976354.1, read as the reverse complement.
CCTGATATTCGCACAACTGACTATATTGATCGCAACAGCTATGCTTACCTTAGTTTCCGCGACTTTAGCACTCAAGCATTTACCAACAACTATCTTCTCTTCCCGATTAGCGGTCCATCATCAGGTGCAGCAATTGATTGGAAGCCTAGTGGAGGAGCATTCTCAGTCAGAGCTTTGTATGCAGCATCAGGAGCATCCCAACCAGGCAATTTGAATCTAGAAAATGCTGGTGATGTTCTCCGAGGGACAGCATCGTTTATTCCCCTACTGTATCCCATTAGTCCCAATCGAAACTTTGGCGACGCTGGCATATTTGGTGACACATATCAAGGTACATTTGAACTAGAATATGCTCCTTCTAGAAAATTTGCTTTACGCCTTCAGTACAGTGGTGGTGAAGTTCTAGATAACCGCTACGACGTGTTTGGGGCTAATTTCGAGCTAGCACTTTCATCAAAATTCGCCATATTTGGTCGTTATGGCTATGGGAACTACGACAACACCTTCGTTGGCGACATCAAACCTAACTACTGGATGGCAGGAGTCGCTTTTCCAGACTTGTTTACTAGGGGTGCTTTAGCTGGTATCGCCGCAGGGCAACCCTTCATTGCTAATGAAATTGGTGACTCGACTCAAACCAACTTTGAAGCGTTTTATAACTTTCCTATAAGTTACAACATCCAAGTGACGCCTTTGGTTCAAGTGATTACCAATCCCTCTAACCAAGAATCAAACGGTACGATTGTAACAGGCACATTGCGAACAGTTCTTTCTTTTTAGAGATGCGATCTTTTCTAAGAAGTGCATAAACAGAACCGATTTGCTCCTATATATAACTAAGCCCTCGGGCCACAACCACAATACGGTAGCCCCCTACGCAAAATAAGGGGGTTTTTATTTTTCTGCATAAGTTAAATGTACTGTCTTCTATATATAGTTAGCCCTCCGGGCCACAACCATAATACCTTTAGACCCCCAACTCCAGGGGGTTTTATTTTTACATACCACAAATGCGTAAGTAAAAAGATCTTAAAAAACTTGCTTATCCATACTCGTAATGAGTACAATCTAATTAAGCGTATTCATTATGAGTACGAGTTATCAAGATTGTCCCGATAGCGGCAATCCGTAAATTAATAACTAAGAGAAGAGAAGTAATGGACTTATCCAACTCTAACACCGCAAAGAATTTAGCTGACGCTTTTGCTGGAGAATCAATGGCGAACCGCAAGTATCTGTTCTTTGCAGAAGTTACCCGTCAGTTAGGAATGACGGAATTGTCAAAACTGTTTCGAGAAACAGCAAATCAAGAGACAGAACACGCTTTTGCTCACTTCAGGTTAATGCATCCAGAGTTGGTAGTGAATGATATCGCTTCCTTAACTGAAGAGGAGAAGAAAGCCATTGCTGCCCGTTGTTTGGAATTAGCGATCGAGGGTGAAACCTACGAATATACGATTATGTATCCTGACTTTACAGAAGCAGCACGTGCAGATCGGGATACCAAAGCAGCAGTAGAATTTGAAGCGCAGCAGGTAGAGTCTCGCGAACACGCTCAAATATTCCGTAAAGCAGTACACAACTTTGGATTGCTGACACCCATCGAACACCATCATGCCCGTCAGTATACAGAAGCATTACAATCTTTAGATGGAGTTGCACCCGCACAAAAAGCAACTAGTAGCAATCCAGCTACTCAGAAATGGATTTGCCGTCAGTGTTCCATGATTTACGATCCTGTCGCAGGCGATCCTGATTCAGGAATTGCACCTGGGACACCCTTTGAGGCAATTGCTGAAGATTGGCACTGTCCAATTTGTGGCGCTACGAAGAAAACCTTCGTTCCCTATGAAGAAGCTGTGGCGGCTTAATTATCGGGGTTTCTGGTAAATAAATTATCCGGTGATTGTGGTGCGGGCATCTTGCCCGCCTTTGATCGAGAATGGGCATCTTGCCCCCCCACTCGCCACTCCCCATTTTCCAGACAGGTAAACAAGCTATACGATGAAGAAGTATTAACTTCTAAATTTCTACTGCTAATTTTCCGTACATGGACTGGAAAGAAATATCTGGTAACTGGGTTCTCATTCCGCGAAATCCCATTGGCATCGTTCACTTTCTCGGAGGTGCATTTGTCGCGACAGCACCTCACATTACCTATCGCTGGTTACTAGAACAACTGGCAACTAAAGGCTATGCTGTTATTGCTACGCCGTTCATCAATACTTTGGATCATTACGCGATCGCAAAGTCTGTACTGCTAAATTTTGAACGCGCCTTAGAACGCTTACAAGATTCGTCAGCGATTCGCAAGCGCTACCTTCCCATTTATGGGGTTGGACACAGCATGGGGTGTAAACTCCACTTGCTGATTGGCAGCCTCTTTGCTGTAGAACGTGCTGGTAATATCCTGATATCCTATAACAACTATGCCGCCAGAGATGCCATTCCCCTAGTCGAACAGTTCAACCTGGCTGCTGCTGTCGAGTTTACTCCTTCGCCGTTAAAAATGAACCAACTCGTACAAGAGCAATATGTAGTCCGTCGAAACCTGCTAGTAAAATTTAGCAACGACACCCTTGACCAATCAGCTGCTTTAACTGAACTATTAAAACAGCGCTTTTCAGACATGGTGACAGTACAAACACTTACAGGAACTCACACAACTCCTTTAGGGCAAGATATTAAATGGCAAACAGGTGAATCGTTTTCGCCTTTTGATGCCTTAGGACAGTGGTTCAGGCAAGAAGTATACCGTGACCTTCAGGAGTTGCAACGTACTGTCCTGTTGTGGCTAAATCCCCTATCACCTCCATAAAGACCAGTGACCAGTGACCAGTGACCAGTGACCAATGACTAATGACTAATGTGTTTGAAATTTTAGTAGTTGATGATGACCCTGCCGTACAAATACTTCTGAAAAGAATGCTAGAAAGACAGGGTTACAGGGTGATGGTAGCCAATGATGGAGAGGAAGGAATTGCCAAGGCAATTTCTTGCTGTCCTGCACTTATTATTTGTGATTGGATAATGCCCGGTTTAAACGGAATCGAGGTTTGTAAACAAGTTAAAGCAAATCCCAAATTGTCCACCACCTTTTTTATCCTACTAACATCTTTAGATTCAGTGGCTGACCGTGTTAAGGGGTTAGATGCAGGCGCTGATGACTTTATTACAAAACCTATTGAACAAAATGAATTACAAGCTCGAGTTAGAGCAGGGTTGCGCTTGCATCAAGCTAGCCGAGATTTACAAATTCAAAAGCAAATTCTGGAGTCAGAATTGTCAGAAGCGGCAGAATATGTAAAGTCTCTTCTGCCACCTCCAATGATGCAACCCTTTAAAATTAATTTCCGATTCATTCCCTCACGACAGCTCGGAGGTGATTGCCTGGATTATTATTGGTTAGACCCTGATTATCTGGCGATTTATCTCTTAGATACTGCCGGACATGGATTGAGAGCGGCTCTTCCCTCAATTTCCGTACTCAATTTACTGCGATCGCATGCTCTTAAAGGACTAAATTATTACCAGCCTAGCGACGTATTGAGGGCATTGAATGACACCTTTCAAATGAATTATCAAAATGATAAGTACTTTACCATTTGGTATGGAGTTTACAACCGAAACAAGCGACAGTTAACCTATGCTAGCGCCGGTCATCCACCTGCTATTTTGATATCCAAGCAATCTTCAAAAACCAATGTGGTTAAAAGATTGAGGACACCCGGTATGCCAGTCGGCATGTTTCCTCAAGTAAAGTATGTTGATGGCATCTGTCATATAGAAGAATCCAGTTGCCTTTACATCTTTAGTGACGGGGCTTATGAGATCAGTCTATCAGATGGCACTGTTTGGACTTTAGATGCTTTTATTCAAGTTCTGATTAACTTAGAGCACCGCTTTGACAATAACCTTGATTCTATACTCAATTATATCAATACTTTAAACTCCAAAGATGCTATTGATGATGACTTATCTATAATCCAAATTCAGTTTGATTAACTTCTAGACATAACAGTTTTATTAAATTCCTCTTCATTGGGGAATATTTCAAATACCTTATCCATACCAGTCAATTCAAACAAGATTCTAACTTGTTCGTTTATGGCACAGATAATCAGTTTTTTATCTGCTGCACGCAGAGCTTTAAAGGCTAAAACCAAAGCGCCCAAACCCGAGCTATCCATAAATGTCACATTTTTAAAATCGATTAATACGATTCTTGTGCCATTGTCTTGTTCCAAAATTTCGTTAACTGTTTGTCTAAACTCTTGCCCCTGAGTAGAGTCTAAAATTCCATTGGGTTGAATAACTTTCACAACTGGATTTGCCATATGATTTTGGAACTTGTAGTTATACTAATGATGTGTTGAGTTGGTCAGTACATCTCAATAGTAATTCATTTGAAAAATGACTGCCATAGAAAAAATGTAAGATATAAGTTATTAATGTAAATTAATCATGAATTGTTCGTTTTAATTTCTTATTCATATCCGGGTAAACTCTTGTTCCACCATACTAATGACTCTTTATTGGCGAAGCGGAACAACGATCGCATGCAGGAGCAACGCCCGTTGGTATGGAAAAACACTCCAACGAACCACCATGTTTTTGCGTAACAATCTGGTAACTGATAAAAAGCCCCATTTCACTCCCTTTGTTAATTAACTTAGTTGTAAAGACAGGATCGAAAAGTCGTTGTTTTATCTCTTTTGAGATTCTCACTCCATTATCAATAATAGAAATTTTCACATAATTTTGTTGAAAAACTTCAGTATAAATACGAGTTTTGGGGATTGGACATTGAGAATTAGAAATCGGAAGGGTAGCTTCCCCTTAATAGTATTCCCATCCACTTTCATCAAAATTCAACGTGGCAGTTACAAATTCATAATCTACTTTACAATTCTTTACTTTTTCTCATCACTTCATCCCCCGACACCGATCGCTGGTCACTGGTCACTGGTCACTGTTCACTGTTACTGGGCTAACCTTTGCTCTGTACAACAGCTTGTCACCTTGACGATAACCCGTATATCGGACTTTGACCATTGCGCCTGGTTGTACCCTGCCTTCCATTAACTGATGCAATTGGGGATCGTAAGGTAATTCTACTCCCACAGATGCGATCGCCTCCACACCCCATTGCTGTAAAAGTTTGTCCAAAGGCTTTTGTATCAGTGGCAAAATATTAACCGCAGGTAATTGAGTATTCTCTCTAGCTTTGTGTGCCGCCGTAGGAAACTGCACTAACAAAGATTCCAGCAGTTGCAAACTCGACTGCTGGAACTCTTGTATCAAAACTTGCCGTTGCTGTTGAAGTTGGTCTTGTACTCGCTCGTACTCTTTTCTTATATCCATGATTTGTTTTAATAATTCTTGACTTGGTGGAGTTGCATCCTTTACCAACTCCAGTTGAGAAAAAATTGTAATAAATTCATTTAAAGAAACTTGTAGCGCTTGCGATAGCTTGAGCAACACATCCACTCGCATCTGTTCAACTCCCAACCGTCGCAAACGCAAAATTTGGCGCTCTGAGACGCCAGCAGCAAGACTCAGAGCTTTAAAGCTAGAAATTTCCACCCGTTGCATTAAGTCCTGCAACTTTTGGGTAAAACTACCAGGATTTTGGATTTTGGATTTTGGATTTTGGATTGAAGCCACCCTTAGTTTTTACGCGTCTACTCAAATCTTAAACAAAAATTGGTCACTGGTCACTGGTGACTGGTCACTGGTCACTGTTCTTAAGCCAAATGCATCTTGAGAACACTTTTAGGGGCTTTGCGGACTCTGGCTATGATAGTTTCTTTACCCAAACGTTGGCATGCCTCGTAGCGATGGCACCCAGAAAATCCGTAATATTTTCCCTCAACTTCTAAAACGTCTATTGGCTCTTGCTGTCCAATCTCTGCGATCGATTCCATTAAAGCTAGGACTTTCTCTGGATCGTTCTTTCTGGGCAAAGGTCGCTGTATTTGGTTTAAAGGAATTTCTTGAACTCTGACCATAGTATGTTTTGTTAGTAAATTTTATTGCCTTTAGATAAATCATAGTCGTTATGACTTTAACTAGCAACTGATTGTGTAAGTCAGATGGGTAGTACTATCATCAAAAAATTTATGGTACAAACACGACATTGTTCCAGAAATTTTATGATATTGCAAAAGTATGATGAGGAACACTGGTGGTGAAATAGCCGTCTCCATGTAGAAAATGCTGAGATTTCATCTTTCTCCATAGATTTTGTAGGAAGTGAAATTAAGTATTTATTCTTATAACGATTGCAGTAAATAAGCCAATCGTTTGGGTAACAGAATCAACGGTATCGGCACTGTTTCGTACCAATGAACTGTATTTTTTGTTTATCCGGAATAATATTGCACATTATTGTAAGATGTGCAAAGGAGGTGATAAATGTGGCAATCGCAACACTCAACTAAATAGTTGCAAAGCCATTATCGCTCTTTATAGTTGTTGAACTTCTAAGCAAGTTCTTTGACAAACCTAGTCCTGCCTTAAAAAATAGGGCAGTGACTGAACCAAATAAAACTTCCCAAATTAAACGACGTAAGCTGACCAGCAACAGTTCATCATTCATAATCAAAAAACAACTACCCCTAGATAGATCTGGCGGCAATACTAAGATTCATGAAAATTATCTGGCGTATTTCTTATACCTTACTCCCCTTATTTTGTTTACTAGGTCTAACAGGTGCATCGGGACCTGCGGGCAAAACAAAGGATGCAGAACTCAGGATTGGCATAGTGCAGCGGTTTGGAGACGAACCTACAGAAAAGCTGTTACTCGAACCTACCAAAGGCGATAGTCTGAAGCTAAAATTTCAGGACGGCAACAGACAACAAATCGTTGTCACCAACAAGCCGGTAAAGCTAGAAGTTAAAATGCAACCTTTACCGCAAGCCGCAGTCGAGGAAAGAGTGGTTTTAGGAGTCTACCGTACTTATGAGACTGCTGAAGATAGTGCTAGAAAGTGGCGAGAACGGGGCATAGAAGTGGAGATTGCTCAGCCGGATCGCTGGCAAGTGTGGGCAAAACGGTCTGTATACAAAACGCCTTTACTCAGACGCTTGCTCGTACAAAGCGTACTAGCCGCCGGTCATAAGACGGTATTTGTCGATACCCAAATTTTGCAACAAGTACCGCTTTTAAGCTGGCAAGCAAATGGCAAAAGCTACACTCAGAAGAATATACAGATTAGCAGCAACCAGAATTTAATTCGGGTCAATGAAAGTCAAAAACCGGAGAATGCACGTCTGTATGCCGGAAGGATGGAAGTTCAGCCCAATGCATACGGAAGTTTTACTTTGGTTAACGAAGTGCCTTTAGAAACCTATCTGCGTGGAGTTGTACCCTATGAAATTGGCGCTTCATCACCAACAGCAGCGTTAGAAGTGCAAGCAGTTATTGCGCGGACTTATGCCTTAAGAAATGTACATAGATTTGCTATAGATGGGTATCAATTATGCGCGGATACTCACTGTCAAGTTTACTATGGTTTGAATGGAGTCACTGCGAATACGGATCGAGCGATCGCAGCAACACGAGGTATGGTACTGATCTATCAAAATCAGCTAGTAGATGCCCTCTATTCTTCCACCACTGGTGGCGTGACAGCGTCTTTTAGTGATGTTTGGAATGGTGATGACCGTCCTTACCTACAACCCGTGGTAGATGCCCCAAGTAACAATCTATGGAATTTATCCGGGCAAAGTTTGAAGAATGAAAATAACTTTCAACAGTTTATCAATCTCAAGCAAGGATTTAACGAGAGTCAGAGGGACTTATTCCGGTGGCAAAGGGAAACTAAACTAGAAGATATTGCCCAAGACTTGCAAAAATTTCTGAAAGTGAAGAAAAGCCCCTATGCAAAATTTAAAACTATTAAAGAGATGCAAGTCGTAGAAAGAAGCAAGAGCGGACGTATTCTCAAATTAGAAGTCGATACAAATATAGGTGCTTTTACACTACATAAAGACGAAGTTCGCAGTGCTTTTGCCGCTCCTGTCAGTACATTTTTCTATCTAAAACCCCTCAATAAAGGGCAACCTGGTCTTTGGGGATACGCCTTTATTGGTGGTGGGTTGGGACACGGAGTAGGCTTAAGCCAAACAGGTGCTCAAAATTTAGCCCGCCTCGGCTGGTCAAGCCCAAAAATCCTCCAATTTTATTATCCTGGAACAAAAATGGAAGTTTTCAGGAATGCGATCGAGCAAAACAACAAACTACCAGGATAGAAAATGACCAGTGACCAGTGACCAGTGACAAATGCCCCATGCCTTGCAAATAGGTGTCACACTAAATATTAGGTCAATAAAGCACCGAACACAGTTAGCGCTGCGTTCGGTACTATTTAACATAAACTTAGACTAATTGCCAAAGTAGGTGTATAAAGCAGACACAGCAAAGCCAACAATCTTTTGTCTGTGCTGCTTTTTTCTTATGCTGTCTTTACGACAGCAATTGTTTTTGGAAAAAGCTGATATTTAATACCAAATTGAAAAAAGAATGAGACAGATAGTTGGTTGAGATTAAGTCTAAGCAAGGCTGTCTCAATCCACTCATCTAAAATCCACCTATCCAAAATGGTATGAAGAGGAATGGCCTCTAGTAAAGTTCTTCTTCTTTGTGAGTTTCGATGGTGCAGTCAGAGGTTGGGTAAGCAACGCAGGTCAGTACATATCCTGCTTCAATCTGGTCATCATCCAAGAATGATTGGTCAGACTGGTCAACAGTACCAGAAACCATTTTACCTGCACAAGTGGAGCAAGCACCAGCACGACAGGAGTAAGGCAGTTCTAGACCTTGCTCTTCAGCAATGTCTAGAATGTACTCATCATCTGCTACATCAATTGTTTTGTTTACACCTTCACTTTCATTGATAAGTGTGACTTTGTACGTAGGCATTTGGTAATCCTCTCTTTGTTCAACGGCAGTATAAGTTATCTTAAAGCAAATATAACGGCTTATCTTTACAGATCTGCCGCTGTTCCAAATTTGCTTCACTTTTGATACTACGAGAAAACTAAAAGGATGCAACTGGAATTTAAGCCCGATTAGTAATGAAATTTAGTTACCCAATCACGATTAGTTTTACTTATATTAATCAGCAGCAACTTGCTAGATGATTAGATAATTTTATGACTACAAAAAAAATTTAAATACAGGTCAATTCGTTACTTGCGATCGCAGTTTATTATACAATTGCCTAATTAGCGAAAGAATTTACGACTACAAGCCAAAGACTTCCTTAATTATACTGAGAGATTAGATGCGTCAGTAGGTACTAACTACTGTAGGTAGAGCGAAAGACCACCATAGAACACTTCTAATGGGTTTTAGCCCTACCTACGTATATTTTTAGAAATCAAACAGGATTCCTCATTGCTAATTTATTAAAGAAAGTTATAATTTTTAGACAAAACTGGAAGTAGAAAAACGCACTTTGATGAAAAATCTAAGTGTAAGTACGATAGGGTAGACAGATTGGTGACTCCAATGTATAGTAACTCAGTATTTTTGCAAGAAAATTCTGTACGAGTAGGTTTAGTTGGTACTGGAGCTGCCGCAAAGCTCAGGGCTGAGGCATTTCTACAAGATGAGCGTTCCCATTTAGTTGCAGTGGCTGGCAATACACCAGAAAAGACAGAAGCCTTTGCCAGAAACTACCAAGCAGAAATGGTCGATTCTTGGCAAGATCTTGTGCAGCAAGAAAATGTAGACTTGGTTGTCATTTGTAGTGTCAATAGGGATCACGGCGCAGTTGTACGGGAAGCGTTGAAGAATGGCAAACATGTGGTAGTAGAATATCCACTTTCTTTTGATGTGGTAGAAGCTGAAGAATTAATCGCACTTTCAAAAACACAAAACCGACTTTTACACGTCGAACATATTGAAATGTTGGGTGGATTACATCAAGCTGTAAAGCAACACTTACCGAAAATTGGTCAAGCATTTTTTGTCCGTTACAACACTATCAAACCCGAACATCCCGCACCTCGAAAATGGACGTACAATCACGAGCTTTTTGGTTTTCCGTTGATAGGTGGTTTGTCCCGATTGCACCGTCTTATAGATTTATTTGGTGAAGTTATGTCGGTAAATTGTCATAACCGATTTTGGACAGTAGAAACAGATTATTACCAAAGCTGTTTCTGTGAAGCTCAACTTTCCTTTCGCAGTGGATTGTTAGGTCACGTTATTTATGGTAAAGGTGAGACTCTATGGCAACTAGAACGTAAGTTTGAAGTTCATGGCGAAAATGGAGGACTTCTTTTTAATGACGATACGGGTGTTCTGGTACAAGCAGGAGAAAGAAAACCTATAGAAATTGGAACTCGACGAGGTTTATTTGCTAAAGATACAACAATGGTTTTGGATCGTTTAATCAATGGCACTCCCTTGTATCTAACTCCAGAGGAAAGTTTATACACTCTTAGAGTTGCAGATGCAGCAAGGCGTTCTACTGAAGAGGGCGTAACAGTGCTTGTTAACAGTGCTTGTTAACAGTGACCAGTGACCAGTGACCAGTGACCAGTGACCAGTGACCAGTGACCAGTGACCAGTGACCAGTGACCAGAGTCTAGAACCACAGCATTTTGTTGTGGCATTTTGTTGTGGAACGGGCGTCCCCGCCCGTTCATACTGGAGAGGGAATAGCCCCTACCCCCTACCCTCTACCCCCTACTCCCTACTCCCTACTCCCTTTCTTCCTAAGGTTTCCGATCTAAAACAATAGCCTGCTTCAGAGCCGCTTTTTCTCTAGCTCGACGAGCATACGGTTGTAGTTTAGTCAAGTTCCAACATGTAATTAAACTCATATCTTCCAAATTCATTCCCTTCATCAACATATCCACACACCACGTTTGTTGAGCTTGCTCAATAACTGGTTGTTGCCCTTCAGGTGTCAATAACCCTTCGGTTAAAATTTGCCAGCGTTGGTGTATTTCTATCTCTGAGATTGGCACACTATTATCGTTAAGAAATAATGCCAAGTGCTCATCTTTACGACTCTTTAGCCATTGAGTTAATGGATTGCGCGTGTAAGAACCATATCGCTGCCCTAAAATCCATTGATTAATCGGCACTTGTCGAATAGAATCTTGAGTTATTTGTAAAAAGTGCTGTTTGGCATCTGTTATTTGGTGCATTCGCTCTAAGTTGACAATTTCTACTGGAGATAAACCCGCCCCAAATAAAACGTACATGAGAGCATAATCTCGAAGCCCGGATTTTCTGGCTTTTTGCAAAATAGTATGAACTAAATGAGCTGATAAATCTATGACTTTCTCTGTTAGTAGAGAGCCACTATTTATTAAACTAGTAGAATTTGTCACTTGGTTTAAAAACAGCGTTACTAAATTTTCTAAAAACTCATCTCTATTACGCCAAAGTTCGTGAGATTCACTTGTAAATTCAACTACAGCATACCCCAATAACATACTATTAAGTAAACTTGCTAGCTTGTCGGCTGATAAATGCGTATATAGCTTTTCTCGTTCCATCACTGTTGCTAAGTATTCAGCAACATAGTGGTTGGCTTGGGTTAAACCTTTTCCAATCGCCTGACGGTTTTCAACTGAGTAATGTCCTGCCTCACCAACCACAGAACGAACTAACTGTGGGAATTTATCCAGAGTCTGTAATCGATCTTCACAATAATCTTTCAGAGCTTGATAAACACTGGTCGTGTGGCTGGCTTGTATTTTTAACAATTCACCGAGTTTTTGAAACACTGGGGATTCGGAAATGACTGCTAAAAGCAACCCGTATTTATTCCCAAAATGCCGAAAAAGCGTCACTTCGTTGACTTCGGCTAATTCTGCAACGGCTTTTGTTGTCGTTTCTGTGATTCCTTGAGTTGCAAATAAGAATCTGGCTGCGTCGATCAGTCGCTGTCGAGTTGAAATGATTTGACCATTCATAAGTGAAGAATGCAAGTAGCACTTGCATTTAAATTTTATCTTTGCTAAGCTAGGAAATGTAAGTGGCACTTGCACTCTCAATTCCTACTTTAACTCTCTCCCCTAGTTTCTACAGTACTTACGTGGAAGGAAAAATTCATGACTATAAACTCAGATGCGGCTGCCTTGAAGCAGTCATTTGCTCTGAGCTGGACTAATGTGGCATTTTTCGGTACGATTCATGCCCTGGCAATGCTCGCTCCCTGGTGTTTTTCTTGGTCTGCTTTAGCAATAACAATATTCCTACACTGGTTGTTTGGCAGTATTGGAATTTGCCTAGGCTATCACCGACTTTTGAGCCACCGCAGTTTTTCTGTACCAAAATGGTTAGAATATGCGATCGCCACATTAGGCGCTCTTGCCATACAAGGAGGACCAACCTTTTGGGTTGCTGGGCATCGGTTACACCACGCCCATACAGAGAACATAGACAAAGATCCTTACTCTTCCCGGCGTGGTTTTTGGTGGAGTCATATGCTTTGGATATTTTATCCGCGTTCGGAGTTTTTTGACCCCGAACACTATAAAAGATTTGCTCCTGAAATAGAGCGCGATGCATATTATCGTTGGTTAGATCGTTACTTTTTACTGCTTCAAATTCCCTTGGGTGCCTTATTGTATGCTTTGGGAGGTTGGAGTTTTATTATCTATGGCGTTTTTCTCAGAGCTGTTTTGCTTTGGCACACCACGTGGCTCATTAATTCTGCAACCCACATTAGTGGTTATCGCAATTTCCAGTTAAATGATAATTCTCGTAATCTTTGGTGGGCAGCAATTTTAACTTATGGAGAAGGTTGGCACAACAATCATCACGCTCACCCAAATGTAGCACAAGCTGGATTGCATTGGTGGGAAATAGATATGACTTGGTGGTCAATTAAAATTCTGCAAAATTTGGGATTAGCTAAGAAAGTTACCATGTTTCCAAAACCGAAAGTGGGAATTTAGTTAATTATCTTCAAACTACTCTATACAGCAGTCTTAAAAGATCCCCGACTTCTTAAAGAAGTCGGGGATCTGAGTCTTTTCCAAAAAACGTTTCAATTATAATGAAAAGTATAGTATTATTTAAAACACTTTTTGCAAATTATCTTACCTCTTATGATCGACGGCTACGACAATACTCTCACTGATGTAATCAAATTACTTGAATCATCTCGTCGTGCTGCGGCTCGTTCGGTGAATGCCATCATGACGGCGACTTACTGGGAAATAGGGCGTAGAATTGTAGAGCTTGAGCAGAGTGGAGAGCAGAGAGCAGAGTATGGGGCAGCCGTCATCAAACGATTGTCAGACGATTTATTAGCAAGATTTGGCAAAGGGTTTTCTCGAAGTAATCTCCAACAAATGCGTGCTTTTTACTTAGAATGGAACATTTGCCAGACACTGTCTGGCAAATCTAACTTATATACTAATATTGACCAGACAGTGTCTGGTCAATTAGATTTATCAGCTTTAGCCAAAGAATTTTCATTACCTTGGTCGCATTATGTGCGACTTTTGACTGTTAAAAATATCAATGCTATAAAATTTTATGAAGCTGAAGCACTAAGGGCTGGGTGGAGCGAAAGACAACTTAAAAGACAAATAGAAAGTCAATTTTATGAACGAGTAGCCATTTCGGAAGATAAAGCGTCATTACTGAATAAAGGTGAAGAAAAGCAAAAAGAAGATATCATAACTCCAGAACAAGAAATTAAAGACTCCTTCATATTAGAATTTTTAGGGTTAAAGGATGAATACTCAGAAAGCGATTTAGAACAAGCTTTAATTGATAATTTAGAGCATTTTTTACTAGAATTAGGCAGTGAATATTCTTTTGTCGGTCGTCAGCGACGGTTACGTATTGGTGATGAGTGGTATAGAGTAGATTTATTATTCTTCCATCGGGTGTTGAAATGTCTTATAATTATTGACTTGAAATTAGGAAAACTAACACCTGCTGACACCGGACAAATGAATTTTTATGTTAATTACGCCAAAGAAAATTGGACATATCCAGGAGAAAATCCCCCCGGTGGTTTAATATTGTGTAGCGAAAAAGATGAAGCTGTTGTACACTATGCATTAGCCAATTTACCTAATGTCCTAGCCGCAGAGTATCAATTAAAACTACCTGACGAAGAAAAGCTAGCGGCACAGATAGAAGAAGCCAGAAAGACTATAGAAGAAAAAATGTTCCTTGCTCAACAGCCCGACAACCGAAAATAGGGAGTAGGGAGTACGGAGTGGGTGGAGGATTTATTTTCATGACAAGCGTTGTGACCAATTTCCTCCCAATAACAAATGACAAATGACAAATGACACTCTCTACTGAGATGCGCCTACCTTGTGTTTTAAACTAAATTTTATGAACAACAGCAAAACAATTGTCTTATTATCTAGCAGAGAAATAGAAAAAATGCGTAAGGCTGGGCGCTTGGCTGCTCAACTTTTGCATCACCTTGAACCAATGGTTAAACCAGGGGTTAGCACTCTGGAGCTAAATGATGAAGCAGAACGTTGGACGCAAGCTCATGGAGCAAAAAGCGCCCCTCTCGGTTATAAAGGTTTTCCCAAGTCCATATGTACCAGTATTAATGAAGTGGTTTGTCATGGCATTCCCAATGCCATGCAAATTCTTCGCGATGGAGACATTATTAATATTGATGTGACACTCATCGTGGATGGTTACCACGGTGATACATCAGAGACATTTTTTGTCGGTACACCTTCCCCCACAGCTCAAAAGCTGGTAGATGTTACAAAAGAGTGCCGTCGCCGAGGTATAAAGGAAGTTAAACCAGGAGGATACATCGGAGATATTGGGGCTGCAATTCAAGAGTACGCAGAATCGCAAGGTTTTTCTGTGGTGCGAGACTTTGTAGGACACGGTATCAGTCACACTTTCCATACTCCACCGGAAATTCCTCACTACGGTATCCGTGGGAAAGGAAAACGTCTCAGACCGGGTATGGTTTTTACTATAGAACCCATGATTAACGAAGGAACCTGGGAGGTGGAAGTTTTAAGCGATGGCTGGACTGCATTGACACGCGATCGCAAACTCAGCGCCCAATGCGAGCATACGTTAGCAGTGACAGAAGAAGGTGTTGAAGTCCTCACTTTACCTGAAGGTGAGATTTTTTCTTAGTCGTCACTGGTCACCGGTCACTGGTCACTGGTCACTGGTCACTGGTCACTGGTCACTGGTCACTTAATTTACTTGGAATCCCTTCGCAACCGCCTGGGATAGTATTTCTTGTTTTTTCACCACACCAGGCGCAGCAGTAGTATCTTGCAGATTCAGACATCCGTTGAGCGTCGGTGAAATCAGCATTTTCTACAACAGCACCAGTATATTCGCCAGTTTCATAGTCTGGTGGTTCAGTACGGCTGCGGGGTGATGCTTTTTCAACAGAACCGTAGAACAGGCGAGTTCCATTGAGGTCAGCACCAGTAAGATTGGTTTCATATAAGATAGAGCGGGAGAGGTTGGCTTTTACCAAATCGCAACTACTGAGGTCAGCGCGGACAAAATTGACCTCAGATAAGTCAGTCCACCGCAAATCTGTCCCAGCAAGGTCTGCTCCTGCTAGCATAACCCCCAAATCGATAACGCGCACGCCCTCAATACGGTCTTCAGCATAACCACCAACGCCATTTAGAATCGGTCTACCCAATCGACGATCGCGTTTCAGAGGAGTCAGCAGTCTAGATCGTGAGAGAAAGCGCAGTATTTTTGCTTTACCACTTCCATCAACACTACTTAAGATTGCTGCAGTTCGACCTTCTGCGATCGCTCTTTCTTGAGGCCAATCTTCTAATAATCCTTCTTCATCCAATACTAAGTCAGAAATGCCTTGAAAATATGAGTCAATTGTCTGTTGCTGGGTAATGATATTTTGCTGAATGGTGAGAAAGTTTTGCTGAATCGTCAGGTCTTTAGAAATCACATATTGTCGCCAAGCAACGTATACCGCGATAATGGCGATGAGAATTTGTCCCAATGCACCAAACCACTCTGCTAGTGTCCCAGAAGCTTCCCAGTTAATTTTGCGTCCCCAATCGAGAAGGCGATCGCCAAAACCGCTAAACTTGACTGTACCTACAAGAGCTGCTACCACTCCCAAAAACGCAACAAATATGGCTCGCTCTTGTGCTGAAAACCACTGCTTTATAGCCGTTTCTACTGCTGGTAACAGCACCGCAAGCGACAAAAGTAGAGCCATCAAGATTCCGCAGACACCAACAATTGAGTTATTGATGGTCATTCCAATAATAATGATCGCGATCGCTACCAGTATAAGCAGTATTGCTCTGGGTTTAACTGTTACAGAGTTAGTAGTGCGTCCATTAACAACAGAACGTAATTGTTGGAGCGTGGATATTCTTTGTGGAGATTGTTGGGATGAAATTGCGGCTAAAGCCTGCTGGGTAGCAAGTTCAGTGGGGAATAGGGGATTTTCACATCGCCCATCTTCAAAGTCATCTGGCTGTAAGATGTCTTCTGAGAGGGAGTCTTGTGAGTGAGACTTGGATGAGTTGGAGTTGGATTCAATCGACATATTTATATTTTGGCACTAGCACGCCCCGATTCAACAGTGGTTTCATCGTAGCCGCGATATCACACCATAAGCAACCTCCGTAGTGTTAAATTAAGCACTCTTTTCTCATCTGTCGATCTTCAGTGGTTAGCTTTTCGATTTTTCAATATATTTTTATTCACAAACAAATTAATATTTATGAGTCATATATGATACAATATATCTTGCTGAACTTTTCCAGATTTGTTTGCTCTGAAAGCTTTTTCAAACAAGCTATTTCATGTTTTCTGTAGAATATTCAGTACAGCTTTATACTTTTTAAGAAAGCCATCTTGTTCTAGGATTGTAATTATGAGTTATCTATTAACGCATGGTTCATAGGCGCTTGTTTCAAGCAACTAGCTTATTCGCAATTTTATTCTTGTTTGGTTGTGGTGATACAAAATCATCAGGACAATATAGCAACCAAGCTATACAAGAAGTAAATGTTTCCCAACTGCTGACGGAAGTAAACGAAGCTCAACAAGCAGAAGATTATTTTAATCAAGGCAATAGCTGGTTCAACTCGCAACGCTACAAAGACGCGATCGCAGCTTACGACAAAGCAATATCGATTAAACCTAAAAGTGCCGAAGCATGGAATAACAGAGGTAACGCCTTCAACTCTTTACACCAGCATCAGGAAGCCATAGCATCATACAACAGAGCAATTGCTATCGGACCAGACAAACATGAAGCATGGTTCAATAAAGGTAATGCCCTAAGTGCTTTGAAGCGAGATAAAGAAGCCATAGCATCATACGACAAAGCAATTGCAATCAAACCAGACAAGCATGAAGCATGGATCAACAAAGGCATCGCTCTTACAAAGTTGCAACGCTACAAAGAAGCGATCGCATCCTATGATAAAGCAATTGTGATTCAGCCAAACCAGCACGAAGCTTACTACAACAAAGCTTGTGCTTACGCTTTGCAAAGTAATGCTAAACTAGCTGTGGAAAACTTGCAAAAAGCTGTCAAGCTTTATCCTGAGAAGTATAAAAAATTGGCAAAAACTGACCCAGATTTTGCTAAAATTCGTGGCGATAAGCAGTACCAAGAATTCATTCAGTAGAAGAAGGCAGTCCTGAAATCTCTACTCCCTACTCCCTACTCCCTACTCCCTACTCCCTATTTTCAAATGAAAATTTGGCAAGCTGATTTCTATCGATGTCAAGAGCCAGATGCATCTGGACAAGTTTTATGGTACTTGCTGATTTGTGATGCAAATCGCAGCTTTGAATATGAAGCCACTTGTCCGCAAGCAAAAGCGAACTCTAGTTGGGTGGCTTCTCAACTTCAGCAAGCAGCTAGAGAAAAACTGCCAAACTTACTTCAAGTTTTTCGCCCTCAATCTCTCAGCATACTCGAACAAGCGGGAAAGAGTTTGGGCATTACAGTAGAACCAACTCGCCAAGCTCTTGCATTGAAACAGTGGTTGCAAGAAAAGCAGTATCCTATAGCTTTGGATAAACCACCCCCCACACCATTACCAGAAAATTTATGGGGAGAACAATGGCGTTTTGCATCACTCGCTGCTGGTGAAGTGGTAGATGCATTTAGCGATCGTCCTATCCCCGTTTTAGAAATGCCAGAGCATCTACAACCTCTCAATTTAGGTTTGGCATCAACAGTACCCGTTCCGGGAGTCGTTATTTATGGTGGACGACAATCCATGCGTTTAGCACGGTGGTTGCAACAAGCCCATCCCATAGCCTTGAATTATATTGCTGGTACACCTGATGGATTGGTGTTGGAAGCAGGTTTAGTTGACAGGTGGATTGTTGCTACATTTGAAGATAAAGAAGTGACAAATGCTGCGAGGGTTTACGCACAACGGAAGCAACAAAGTCGAGGACTGCACTTTTTAGTCGTGCAACCGGATGATTCTGGTATGACTTATACGGGTTTTTGGCTACTCAGTGACCAGTGACCAGTTAAGAAAGTTAGCCAGGAGGGAAAAATCTGTTAACTGTATCAAATCAAACGCTCGCATAACCATAAAGCCAGTAACGGTAACGCAAATCGATAACCTTGTTCGTGACCGTAAATTAAGCCTTTGTGCTGCAATCCCAACAATGCACCCTGAAGGCTTCCACCACGAGACAAACCATGTTTCTGAATATACTCTTTACTCTGAGGTTTTTCTGTTGGGTCGATAGCCAAACATTCTAAAAGATGCACTTGATTAGCCGGAAGTAGCATCAGCAAAGACTCAAAAACGATAGATAAATCTTTGAGCAACCCTTCAATTGCTAGCTGTACTTCGTGTTCGGCGATTAAACCATCAGGACGGCGAAATGTTTGGAGGCGGCGAATGAGGGACACAGCATCGCCAATGTGTCCTTGTACTGCATTTAGAAATAACTGCAATGCACGCGATCGCGCATCAAATGTCAATCCCGAAGCGTGTAGCATCTCTCTCGCCCAAACAGCCATGACATCTTTTGCTAAAGGGGGTAACTGTACAACGTCTAACGGGTAGTTGTTGTCTTCTGGGTGATTGCTAATTTCTGCAATAGTTGCGATTAATACGTAACTTACGCGATCTTGCTGTTTAATTTCTCGTCTTAGTGTTGTTTCCCACAAACCATTGCGATCCCAGGAACGTATGTGAGGAAAACTTTGCAATATCAACACCACTTGCTTGCTTGTATCTTCTGCCAACTTTTGTGGCAAAGCAATCAGCATTTCAAACGTTTGCCATAGCTGCTTCTGATTGAGAAAACGCAAAGGTTTGAGCTTACCGCCATTACCTTCAGGATGAAAAGCAAAGAATTCACCTCCAGTTTTCGCTAACCATTCCCGAATGGGAACTGGTTCAAAGTTTTGACTAATCGTTTCTGCTAACAATTGTAAAAATCTCTGCCCATCAGTAGCGCGAATGCAGTCTACCTCTAACATT
The DNA here is from genome assembly GCF_000346485.2 of Scytonema hofmannii PCC 7110. Classification (NCBI taxonomy): domain Bacteria; kingdom Bacillati; phylum Cyanobacteriota; class Cyanophyceae; order Nostocales; family Scytonemataceae; genus Scytonema; species Scytonema hofmannii. The sequence goes on along the minus strand of NZ_KQ976354.1, from coordinate 6,859,823 downwards.
ATTGCTCCTACTTCTTGGGCTGCACCTCGCACTAGAGTACGCCGTCCACTTCCCGGTACTCCCGCTATTAACAAATCTCCATCCCGTGCCAGAATTTCCACTATCTGCTGAAATTCTGCTGAGCGCCCAATCAATTCTAAAGTTACAGACAAATTCAAATTCACACGCTTTCAGGTTATCACTCTCTTACTGACAGGGCAAGCATACTCTCTTCTGTGGTTTTCATGCAACTATTGAGAAACACAATAGGTAGTATTGAATTTTTTTAGTTTTATTTTTAGTTTGGCACTATTTATTCGTGCTAAATAAATAATAACACTAGATTTTAAAAAAATATGGTTCAGGTTATATCTCCCGTTGGACTGTCCGAGAAGCAGCCCCAGGTTTGGCATACTTTGGAAATTGGGGAAGCGATCGCACTTCTAGAAACTCACCTAGAGAAGGGATTGAGCAGTAACCAAGTCAAACAAAAATTGGCGAAGTTTGGGACAAACGAACTGACAGCAAAGAAAACCAAACCTTGGTGGTTAAAGTTTCTCTTGCAATTTAACCAACCACTGCTGATAATTTTGCTCTGTGCGGGTTTAGTCAAAGCGCTGTCGGGAAGTTTGGTAAATGCAGGCGTGATTTGGGGCGTTACTACCACCAATGCCATCATTGGTTTTGTGCAGGAATCCAAAGCTGAAGGCGCGATCGCAGCCCTTGCTAAAGCCATTACCACAGAAACCACCGTCATCCGTAACGGCCAAAAACTACGCATTCCTTCACAAGAATTAGTTCCAGGAGACATAGTTTTAATTGCTTCTGGTGACAAAGTGCCAGCAGATTTACGATTAATAGAAGCCAAAAATTTACAAATTGATGAATCTGGACTTACGGGTGAATCCGTCGCGGTAGAAAAAATTACCTCTGTCTTAAAGAGCGAAACCCCCCTCGCAGAACGCAAGAACATGGCATATGCAGGAGGCTTCGTCACCTTTGGACAGGCAAAGGGGATCGTAGTTGCCACAGGAAATAATACCGAAACCGGGCATATTTCCCAATTAATGGAGCAACACACGGATATTTCTACTCCTTTAACCCGAAAATTTGATAAATTCAGCCAAAATTGGCTGCGGGTAGTTTTGGGATTGGCAACTCTCACCTTTGTTGTAGGGCTGAGTTACAAAGGCTTACAAGATGCTTTAGAAGCAGCAGTAGCGTTAACTGTCAGCGCTATTCCTGAAGGGTTGCCAGCTGTTGTGACAGTAACACTGGCGATTGGTGTATCGCGTATGGCAAAGCGGAATGCGATTATTCGCAAATTACCAGCTGTCGAAACTTTAGGGAGTGCAACTGTTGTCTGTTCTGATAAAACAGGCACTCTCACAGAAAACCAGATGACAGTACAAGCTATTTATGCTGGGGGACACCAATATACAGCCAGTGGTGTAGGTTATGCACCAGAAGGAGAAATTCTGAGGGATGATAAACCAGTCAATTTAAACACTGATAAAGGCTTGCAAGAGTGTTTGTTAGCAGGAATTTTGTGCAATGACTCCAACTTAGAAAACAAAGATGGAAAGTGGGTAGTCGTTGGAGATCCAACAGAGGGAGCATTAATTACCTCTGCCCGTAAAGCGGGTCTTAATCAATCTTTCCTAGCCAAGCAAATGCGAAAGCTGGACGCCATTCCCTTTGAATCTGATTATCAGTACATGGCGACATTGCATGAAACTCCTATAGGTAGCACTATATACATTAAAGGTTCAGTAGAGGCAATTTTTAAGCGCTGCACCCTGATGTTGAATACAGAAGGACAGCCCCGTCCAATGGACTGTGTAGAAACCTTACGCCAAACCACCATTGAACGAGAAGTCAACATCATGGCACGGCAAGGTTTGCGGGTACTGGCTTTAGCAAAGAAACCCGTACCGGATTCTCAAATTACAGTCAATCATCCCGACATTGACACTGGGTTAATTTTCCTAGGCTTGCAAGGGATGATCGATCCGCCTCGTGAGAGTGCCATCAAGGCAGTACAAGCCTGCCAAGAAGCAGGAATTCAAGTCAAGATGATTACTGGTGACCATGCAGTTACAGCACAGGCTATAGCTAGACGCATGGGAATTCACAAAAATGGTTCAGTTCTGGCATTCACTGGTGCAGAACTGGCAAAAATGGATAAAGCGGAACTCGCACAAGTTGCAGAAGAAGGTGTGGTATTCGCCCGTGTTACGCCAGAACAGAAGTTGCGCTTGGTAGAGGCGCTGCAATCTAAAGGCGAGATAGTGGCAATGACGGGAGATGGTGTTAATGATGCACCCGCATTAAAGCAAGCAGATATCGGAATCGCCATGGGTGGTGCGGGTACGGAAGTTGCTAAAGAAGCCTCAGATATGTTGCTGACCGATGATAACTTTGCCTCCATTGAAGCCGCAGTAGAGGAAGGACGGGCAGTTTATAAAAATCTCTTAAAAGCTATTTGCTTTATTCTCCCGGTTAATGGAGGGGAATCGATGACAATTTTACTAAGCGTATTGTTGTCAAGAGAATTACCCATTTTGGCGCTACAAGTTCTCTGGCTTAATATGCTGAATTCCATAACCATGACAGTGCCATTGGCATTTGAACCCAAAGCACAAAATGTCATGAAAAAACCTCCTCGCCATCCCAATGAACCCATACTTTCTAGTAGCAGATTAAAGCGAATTTTAGCAGTTTCTCTGTTTAATTGGGTTGTGATATTTGGGGTTTTTGAATATATTCAAGCTACAACAGGTGATGTCAATTTGGCTAGAACAATGGCAATTAATTCATTGATTGCAGGTAGGATATTTTATTTGTTGAGTATCAGTCAGTTAGTGCCAAATTTGATTGCTAAAATGGATGGTACAATTCAAGAAAATGTAGATATTCCGGCAATTGGGTTGGGAATTCTGGGGGCAATTCTTTTACAAATTGTCTTTTCTCATGTGCCTTTGATTAATGAAGTTTTTTCTACAGCACCACTAACATTACAGCAATGGTTATTCTGTTTGGCTGTAGGTTCGCCAATGATTTTGTGGGCTACGGTTGTGAATAAGTTAGATCCACCAAATTGATAATTTTTTGTTCTCAGGCAAAGGTGCAAGATATGGTGGGCAATGCCCACCTTTTACTTGTTACAGTAGTTTTCAATTTTAGGAGTTGTTAACGGAACAAAGTGGGTAACAAGTAAGTTGACATAAAACCCTTACAAATGACCAATGACCAATGACGATCCTGACAGTTAGCTTTATTTGTGACGATCTACTTATCTAAAGCGTGTCAGTAACTCCTCCCGTGAGAGAATCGAGAGCGATAACAGTAGGTTACTAAATTCAGGCGTAGGTAATTCTGTTAATGGCGTGACGATCGCTTCTAATTCTTCATCAATTGTCCCAAATCGACTGACTAGAAAACTGCGGATAATATCCTGACGCTCTTCTTGTCGTCCTTCTTGTCGTCCTTCTTGTCGTCCAATACGCTCAATACTAGTTATGTATGGCATTTGTTTTTCCTCCTCGAATCGTTTCAGTTCGTCTCGTAAGGTTAGTTCCAACTCTTCTGGCAACCGCATCATTCTATCGAGTATCCCAAATATCTCTAAGATATCCTGTCGGTTGTACCCACGATTGTAAAGCCCTTTAATCAGACGCAATTTCCATTGCAACCGCTCCCCTGATGCTTGATTTGTCTCCTGGGTTTTACGATGCGCCATTACTACCACTGCAAATGGGTTCTCGCTTGATTCCAACGCTTCCCACTGATAATCTAACAATTTAACGATGGGAAATCGCAGCCGCATCTCACTACCCCAGCGCCCATAGCTATATTCGGTGGGTCGCCATTTCGGTTGCTCGTCTCCTAGTATCGCCAAACTCACAACTTCTCGACCGTAGCAATCGTAAATCCGATAGTTGTTGACAGATTCAGATCGTTCTCAGGTAGCTTTTGCTTCAACTAAACCAATCATTCCCTTAGTCAGAGTGCGATCTCCAGAATTAGAAATAATTTTTTTTTCACCTGCACCATCAACCGAAAATTTTGGCATCGTAGGATGGGTTAGCCACAGCGCAACTACGAACTTTTCAAAACTTATGAGATAAACCACTACAATTATTTTTCTTTTTTTGGAGTGGTAGAAATGACAGCTACATTCGGACTGCGAGCATCACCCGTGTAATATACGTAATCAAAAGCGCCTTTGTCTTTAAGAACGCTGGCACGCAAGAAAAGACCACTCCAACGACCAATTGTTTCCACTGCTATATTTTGAGCAAGGGTAGAGTTGTTTGGATCTGGTATTGCCCCTACAGGGTTATTCGTATTAGTTATGCCAAAGTGATTCACACCTAAAATGGTAATTAATGCTTTGGGAGGGCTTTGAATATTGTCGTAAGTTCTTTCCGCTCTAAAGGGAAGTGCTCTATTGTCAAGGCTACCTTGTAACAGGGCAATGGGAATTCCAGAATTGTTGATGGGGATAAACTCATCTTTTGTATCACGTAAATTCGCACCAAAAAATGCTCCTGCCACAAGTTCCTTAGGCCGATTGAAGGAGCCTTTACAGAATGAAAGGGACTCTAAACATAAGTTGGCAATTGCAGATAGTCCTACGGCACCTCCAAAAGAGTGACCGAGCAAGGCTAATTTTTGTGTATTAACAATTGCGAAAACAGGTGAAGCAGAATTGGAGTTTTCAGCCACCATATGTTTTAAAACATCTGTAATGTCCGAAGTTTCAGGTGCTAGGGATTGACCACGCGATGGAAGTAAACGCTCGCTATTCGGCACAACTACCACAAATCCATAGCGGGCTACTATACTGGCATAATTTGAGTAATTTGATTTATCGACAAGCGCTCCTTGCAATAAAATAACTATGGGAAAGGAGTAATTGCCAGTTTTTAAATCTTTTGGGTTAGGAAAATAAATATCTGCCAAACGATCGCTACCAGAGATTTTGGTTTTGTAGTTAGCCACATCTTTGAATAAAGGAGCTGGATTGAAAGCTGTAGCCGTTACCGTTTTGCCTATACTTAACACAGCTATTACTAAAAATGTAGAAGCTACAGATAAAGTTTTTAGGCTAGTCACAGTTATTGCTCCTCAATCGCTGTTCTCAATTCCACTTTTAATAATATATAGAAATCATAAATGATTTATGAAAGATTTTAAGTACTGTAGGTAGGGAAGAGTTTCAGACTGTTATTTCAGGCTTTCCATCAATTACTGAACTTCGCAGTTACGCAGAACGATGTTTGGAGGAGATGAATTGGCTTGAGAAAAACCTTTTTAGTAGAGGAACCAAACAACAGGTACAACAATTAAGTAATATACAAGATCCATTCGCATCACAAAAAAGCTCTGCACTAACTGTAGTACCTAGTTACTGTTTCTGGCAAGATGAAGATGGATTGAATATACGGATTAACCGTTGAGGAAAAGCACCGTCAACTAGAATTTTAGCTTAACGCCATTACAGAAGTTTTTTTACAAGATTCTCAAAATCAACAGTAACAGTGATTACCATCTCCTCAAATCTGTATTTCAGTATTTCTGTAAATACGTCACTCTTGACCGTCGTAGTGTTGCTCTATTAACTTCTCGTAGTAAATCAGCCATTGTCACCCCTTATGATTTGAACCATAGCGGGATAAAATACCTTATGGTTCTTTAGAAGAGTTACTTAAAGCAAATGCACAATACAAATTAATTGATGAAACAAATTCTGAAATAATAGATTTATTAAAGACTTCAATTACAAAATTGATAAAAACAGTTACTTTTGATGAATTGTTGGAAAAATATAGGTATTGGACTGAAATTCCTGATGGAATTTTAGAACCGATATTAAAAGAGAACGTTGCAACTATTATCAAAAATTTTATTGAATCTAATTCTTTTAATGATGCAGCAGATAATGCGAGGTTGCTGCTCAGAGTTGTAGATTTTCTCAATCAGAACCAGTGGCAGGATATTTTAAGTGCATTTTGTAATAATAATCAAATATATGGGTCTTATGCCTGTCCTGGAATATTTATTGAGCTTTTTAAAAAATCCTTCAAATCTACTGGAACAGTAGCACCACATTGGTTATGGTTTCGACAACAACTTGACAATGGTAATTTTAAATATGCAGATACAATCTCACTAAAGAATTTAATTGACTCTTATTCATAGCTACTTAGGGCTTGCTGAAAAAGTAATATAGCGCTTCTCACTTGAATTACATACAGTACCACAAATAACCTAAAGACGCGCCGTGGCGCGTCTCTACATTATTTTTTACAAGATGTTGTGTTACATCCCGCTATCCGTGATTAATTACTTATTAGGTTGGGGTGTCATCCGCAAGTAGGGCTTGACTTCTGTGTATCCTTTGGGGAATTTCTCTTTGAGAACTTCTGGATCTTTTAAAGAGGGAACGATCACGCAATCATCACCATCTTTCCAATCGGCTGGTGTTGCTACACTGTAGTCGTCGGTGAGTTGCAGTGAATCAATCACCCGCAGAATTTCATCAAAGTTACGTCCGGTACTTGGAGGATAGGTTAAGGTCAGACGCAGCTTTTTGTTGGGGTCAATGACGAAGACTGTACGCACTGTTAACGAGGCGTTGGCATTGGGGTGAATCATGTCGTAAAGATCGGACACTTTACGATCGCCATCTGCCAAAATTGGGTAGTTGAGGGATGTGCTTTGGGTTTCTTCAATGTCCCCAATCCATCCTTTGTGGGATTCAACATCATCAACACTAAGGGCTATGACTTTGACGTTGCGCTTGTCGAACTCAGGCTTCAACTTAGCAACAGTTCCCAGTTCGGTGGTACAAACTGGTGTAAAGTCTGCGGGGTGGGAAAACAGCACAACCCAGCTGTCTCCAGCCCATTGGTAAAAGTCTATGTCGCCTGTTGAGGAGGCTTGAGTGAAGTTAGGTACTGTATCGCCTAGACGGAGAGCCATGTGACATTCCCTGTTGTTCAAAGAGGCAGTATATGTATTCTATCTTGCATGATGCCACAAAACCCGGTTTTCCGATTGGAGTCTAGGGTTTGAAACAAAATTTCAAATTGTGCAATAACACGCAAGTTTACAGACCTAAGATTCTACAACTTATTAGGACACAATTTGATTGTAGGCAAGAATGGTTTGACGAGCGATCGCATCCCAACTGTAATATTGCAGTGCGTAATCTCTAGCACGTAGCCCCCGTCTTTGGCATTCTGATGGATTTTGTAGTGCTGTACGAAGTAATTTAGCAATCTCTGTAACATCCAATGAACTCACCCAGCCCGACTCACTGTCAAGCACTTCCTGACAAATGTGGACTTGGTCTGATATTAAGACAGGCGTTCCAGCAACCATTGCTTCAGCCACAGCAATGCCAAAATTCTCATAGTATGAGGGTAAGACAAATAAATCAGCCGCGTGTAGAAGGGCTGTTTTTAACTGACCCGTGACAAAACCAGTGATTGTTGTATGCGATCGCAAGGTCGAGTTCTGCACTTGAGATTTTATTTTTTCCACATAATCCGCGTCTTGAGGATTCCCCCCGGCTAAAACAAAGTGAAAATTTAAACCCTCAGCTAAAAGCGCTTCCAGTGCGGGAAATAGCAAATTCAATCCCTTTTTTGGGTCAATACGGGACATAAACAGCACCAAAGGGACACCAGTAGGAATATTAAACTGCTGACGCAGTAATTTCCCCCCCTCTTCCTCTCTCCCCCTTTCCCCCTCCGACTTCGCGGGGATCACACCCAATGGGATCGTCAAATCCCGTGTAACGACGCCAAAACGTTCCGAGACTTTTGCTTCTTGAACGCTAGTAAAGTGAATAGCCGCAGAACCCGCTATATTTGGACGTTCTAAAATTGCTGTATAAAGCTGTTTGAGTTGCTTTTTCTTCCGTAAATCTGCTGGATCGAGAGTTCCTAAAGGACGTAGAATATACGGAATCTTGTGTTGGCGACATACTGTTGCAGCCAAACTGCTGACAGGAGAAAATAAAGCGTGAATGTGAGCTAAGTCATACTCCCGAACGTGTTTATTTAACCATCTCAGTAAGTCTAGAGAGAATTTGTAGCGACGAAACGGGGAACAACGAAAGTAAATAATTTGATAACCATCTTGCTCTATAGGGCGATTCAAAGGAACATCCAAAGGTGTTTCTTCACCAGTATCGCCATTACTATCAGTTGTAATAACCGTCACTTTTATCCCTTGCTTTGCCAATGCAGGGGCTAGCCCCAAAACCATTTGGCTGGGACCACCATACACTAGGGAAATTGAGGGAACAATTTGTAAGATTTGCATATTTTTGTTAATGGATAGTAGTTAGTAGATAGTGGAAAAAACAACTAACAACTTTAGAGGATGTTTGAAAAGTTTCAATTAATACAGCCTTGGCGATTGGAAATCGCGGCTATACAAGCAAAACCCACCTACGTGGGTTTTAATATCTTAATTTCTCGTTAGTCCGCGCAGGCGGACTTAATTTGTATAGTAGCGAATTATATGAGGCCAAAACTTTTCAAACATCCTCTTACGGGCGCAATGCCTTGCGCCCCCACTAACCACTAACCAATTCCTTATAAAACTCTAATTGCTGTTTTGCCAAAGCTGTATTGGTGTATTGAGCCATGACTTTTTGATAGCCCATACCAGCTAGCTTTTTAGTGAATTCTGGATTTTCCATTAATTGAACTATACAATGGGCTAGTGCTTGGGCGTCACCCTCAGGAAATATTAATCCAGCCTCACCAATGACATGAGGAATTTCACCCGAATTTGAACCAATAACAGGAACTTGACAAGCCATGGCTTCAATGAGCACGTGACCAAATTGTTCTTTCCAACCAATAGAAGTGAGATTCTTAAGACTGTAATTTGTTTCCGAAGGCAGTATTAAAGTACTCATTAAGTTGATGTATTTAGGAACTGCGTCATGAGCAACACTTTCCACTAAAATGACCCTATCTTTAACATAATTTTCCTCTGCTTTACTCAAGATTTCCGATTGTAATGGTCCCCTTCCAAGCAGCAGTAATTTCCAAGGTCTATCTTTTAAACTAATTAAAGCCTCTAAAAGAGTAAACAATCCCTTCTCTTGAACAAAACGTCCAACAAATCCTACGACAAAATCATTTTGCTTAATACCCAACTGAGTTGCTAGTTCGGGTTGAGGTGCAGGTGCAAACAAGCTTTCATCTACACCTAGCTGAGGCATGATTTTAATAGGACCCTTGTATCCCTGTTGTCGTAAAACTTCCGCACCATCTTGATTTCCTGAAATAATACCATGACTGTTATCAAGGTTATACTTCTCTAGTAAGGAAACTGGAAACTTGAGTTTGTAGGGTAAATTCCACCAGGTAAAAAATAAGTTTTTTGCCTTTAGTCCCAATACTTTATTTAAAGTAATCATCTCCGCATAAGCAAGACCTCTAGACCCTTGTTCTACCTGGATAACATTAGGACGAAACTTTTGTAACAAAGATATTAAATCGCCTCCAAATGTGAGCAGCCCTTGATGGTTCTGACTAAAGTTAGAAATGGGAACTATACGAAATTTGCCTTCATCACGGTATTGAGTTTTAATAATTTTGTTTTGAACTCCGCCCGGTTTCCATTTTTTAGGTACGACAATGGTTACCTCAACGTTAGGTTCTAGCTGAGATAAAATGCGTAGTTTTTCACAGTTAAGATCTACAATATAAGTATGACTAGCAATAAGAATTTTCATTATATAATTGGGATTGTTAATTTTTTGTTTTAAACCGCAGACGAACGCAGACGAACGCTGATAATTTATTTCTTCATCCGCGTTTATCGGCGTTCATCTGCGGTTAAATAATTTTAGTATATTCGTCCAAGCGAGTATAAATTTGACCGTCATTCCATGCTGATTGAATGACAGTACCTAAGGCTTTGAAGAAGCCCAAAGTATAGAAAACACCACGAGTCAGAATTTTAATAGGAGAACCGCTTTTGTGACAGGGAGGATGTCCGAGGACGTGACAGTCAAATAAACGGGCAAAAAGACGTGCAGCTTGAGTGAAGGAGAGGTTTTTTAACCCCATGAGAAAATGGTTGTGATAGAAGGTAAGTTGGTACTGAAGAGAACGCATACTAATGTCATGGCAACCGCCCGTTTCTTCTCCTAAATGCACTAAATGAGCGTCGGGATCGTACCAAATTTTATATCCTGTTTGCCGCAATCTCAGACAAAAATCAGATTCTTCCCTGACTGCACTACCACGAAATCTCTCATCAAATTTCAGCCCGTACTTTGTGAAAATTTCACGACGGAAGGACATATTACAACCCCTTGCTGTTAGCACTTGTTGGGGTTTAACTGTGTGTACTAAGTCAATATGGTACCAAGCAATTCCTGGGTCCATCGCTTGAGAAGGAAGATATTCAATCTGCAAATTCCCCCCAGAGTCACCCAACTTCATTCTGTCAAAAACTCGTCCAGCAACTGCGCCTACTTCTGGTTTTTCTACATAATTTTTGGCATGGGCTGCTAAAAATCCAGATTGTAGCTGCACGTCGTCGTCAATAAACAAAATGATGTCACCAGTTGCCCTGCGTACAGCATAGTTTCGCGCTCCTGGTAAACTTGCCCACTTCAGACGAAACCACTTAATTTTGCCTGCTGTCGATAATTCTGCTAAATAAGCTTCTGTTTCTGGTTTGTGTTCTGGTGTTTGATCGACAACCAAAACTTCAAAGTTTGGGTAATCTTGCTTGAGGACATCTGCTACACTATCGCGCAGTGGTTCTTCACGACCATAGGTTGGGATAATGACGGAAATTAAGGGATAAGAATTCACTTTTTGTATATCCTATTGAATATTTGGCTATGCCATATCAAATTTATATTGGGTTCAAGAGGTTTTTTGCTGTTTTTGTTTTTTTCTTTGGTTGTTCTTCAGAATTTTCATTATTCTCATGTTGTCTTTCTTGTTTGTCTATAACAGGTAATTTTAAGAGAACTCCGGCGGCAAACCAGTAATAGACAGCTACTGGATCGACATCTAGAGGATAGTAATAGGTGTTGTAACTAATAAACAATATAAACACCCACAAAGCCGAACCGTAACTGCGGAAATTACGGTTTTTTATTAACCGATTTGATTGATAACAGGTTACTGTCAGGGTTGTGACCAATGCCAGGAAAGCCAAAGTTCCCAATGGGCCAATTTCATAAAGAACTTTAGGGTAATACGTTTCAATAAGTCTCGTCTCACCCATCGCACGGGCAGAATTGGTAGCACGACCCAATCCATTGCCCAAAATCCCTTTTTGTGCTTGGAACGATTCCTCAAATTGTTGTACTATGAACTCCTGGGGTGGTGAAGATTCCCAGCGATCACTCAAACTTGATGTTCTCTCTTCTAAAAGGGCTGGATTACTTACTACGGCAATTCCAAAAATGATAGCAAGCCCAACTCCCATAGGGATAAATCGTTTCAGGTTGCGAAGTTGACCTGTAAGCAAAAGTAAAGCGACAAAGCAGATGGGAACTAACGCTAAGGCTATTCTCTGACCGGAAATAACTGCGTTAATAAATACCGCTACAATGGAACCCAAGCTAATCAATCTCCAAATAATTGAAGGATCGCTGAAGCCAGAGGCAAAGCTAAAGAAGGTACTTGAAATCAAGAACCATGCCCATTGCCAGGGTGCAACAAAGGTTCCTGGTAGCCGAATGACTCCTTGTTGGGGACTGTAGAGTAGAGAACCGCCAAAATAACAACGGGCTTCTATAGAGGCTTTAAATAGAGCAGCACCTTCTAAATGTCTTGTACCTTGGCATACTCCTGTTAGGAGTAGCATATACTGGATAAATCCTAATGCACAACAGACGAGGATAATAACAACCTGCATTCGCGAGAAAAACAAAAAATCTTTTTTATTGCGAATTAAATAGTAAGCACAAGTTATCAGTGGGACATAACCTATAAATACTTTCAGACCCAAAATACCCATCAAAATTGGCTTGTTCCCAGAACCGCTTCCCAGACCACTTGTAGGTGGGCTAAATTGCTGCATACCATTGACAAATAAGATTGTCAGTACGCACAAGGCAAGCAAAATAAATAACGGAGTTTTAATAGCTTTGGGAAAGATGAAGGGTAGACGTTTCTTGCTGCAAATCTGCCAAAGAGCAATCAGGGCTGGAATATAAAAGGAATCTTTAGCAAGTTGGAGTATGGGACTGCTACCGATATAGTAAGTGATAGTGCCGCTAAAAGGCATATATATCAGGAAAGCCAAAAGTGCTTGGCGGGGGTATTTGTAAGATAACGCTAGCGTAACGACTGCCAAAACACCTGGAACTGCTGCCTTAATTCCTCCGATCAAAGCCAAGAGAATGCCAACAAAGAGACCAACAGCAGCAGAGGAAGACAAAACACTGGAAAATTCTTTTCGTGCCTGTGCGGCTTTTCTCTTCTGTAACAAACGTTCTTGAAGACTGAGAGTTGGAGTTTCCTTGTCCCCCTGCTTTTTTCCTTTTTTGGATTTCTTGCCTTTTAACTTTAATGCCAGCATAATACTGCAGTTATTATTTCTCAGTAAAGAGTGACCAATAAAACATGATTTGGTAACTGTTTACTGATGCGTTTATTTCGTGTATATTGTTTCAGTTATAACTGAATTTCGGTCTAATGGGTATAGAGAAAATTCCTCACGTATTGATTGGTTTAACAATTTGCGGTTAAGAATATTGAAAGTCAATTTTGTAGTTCCATAATAAAGATTTTCTCCGGTGGCAACAATATAGATAGCACCTGGAAACGGTAGTGGCTTTAGAGGAGTTTCTTCTTGTTCCTTCGGATAAATAGCCACACATACATGAGAATTCTAGGGATAAATCTTTTTTGAAATTCTTATCAGAATCCTAACCTTATATATACATAATTAAACTATAAGAACTTTATCTAAATTTTACAAAAGTTTCGGATTTCAAGTACAAGATCCCCGACTTCTTGGAGAAGTCGGGGATCTGAGCAACTATATGTAGAGACTAGCATGACTAGTCTTTACAAAATTTATGAGTTACATGATTCAAAATGGTAAAATTCATCAAAATTAATACAGCCAAGCACTAGTCCGCCAAGTATTGCTGGACTTGTGCGACTAATTCATTTGTCCAGTAGTTTGCCAATTCGGCGTCTTCGGCTTCTACCATAACTCGGATGACTGGCTCTGTACCAGAAGCACGAACGAGAATTCTACCAGCATCACCCATTGCAACTTCAGCACGGTCAATAGCTTGTTGCAAAGGTTGACACTCTTTCCAGTTGACACGCTTTAACCTGTCTTCTACTCGCACGTTCCGTAAGAGTTGCGGATATGTATGGAAACTGGAATCTATCATTTCAGATAGGGGAACGCTTGCTTGCTGTACTAAAGCAGCTAAATGTAAAGCGGTCAGCAAACCGTCTCCAGTAATACCATAGTGACGGCAGAGGATATGACCGGATTGTTCGCCCCCTAACATTCCCCCAGTCCGTAACATTTCCGCTTGGACGTATTGGTCGCCTACTGCTGTGCGAATCAATTGACCACCTGCTTGTTTCCATGCTCTCTCAAAACCCAAGTTTGCCATCACCGTGGAAACAATTAAGTTGTCTGGTAGTTGTTGCTTTTGCTGTAAGCCAAGACCCCATATGTAAAGTATATAGTCACCGTTAACTTGCCGTCCAGTATCGTCTACAGCCAAAACACGGTCTGCATCACCATCAAAGGCGAAGCCTAAATCGGCTTGGTGTTCGCGAACAGCTGCTTGCAAAATGTCTAAGTGAGTAGAACCGCAGTTGACGTTGATGCGATCGCCATCTGCTAAGCTATGAAAGCAGATAACTTCTGCCCCTAGTTCTTCAAATACTCTGGGTGCTAGATCTACTGCTGCTCCCCATGCCAAATCTAAAATAATCTTCATGCCTTGAAAATTCACAGTGCCATGCAGTGGTTCTTTCAAAGCATTTGTATAACTCTGTACTAAATCTAAACGAGAATAGTGCCGCCCGCAATCACTTCTCATTACAGAATGTGATGACACACCGCGCAGCCCAGCCTCAATTTCTGCTTGTAATGCTTGGGGTAACTTCAACCCATCTGCACCAAAAATTTTAATGCCGTTATCTTCAGGTGGGTTATGGCTCGCAGAAATCATCACTCCACCAATAGCATGGCTGTTACTGGTTAAAAATGCAACGCAAGGAGTAGGACATAATCCCAAATACCAAACTTCTACCCCTGCTGCTGTTAACCCCGCACTTAAAGCCATTGCTAGCATATCGCTAGAGTTACGAGAATCTTGACCGAGGATAATCGGTCCTGGATTGGAAGCACGGCTACGTAGAACAATTCCTGCCCAAAAACCAATTTGTAAGGCTAGGGGTGCATTGAGCAAATCCCCCACTTTTCCCCGAATTCCATCTGTACCAAATAAAGGAGTTGTCGGCAAAGACATTAAGTCTAGACCAAAACTCGTCTTATTACTATCATTGGCGTCAGAAGCCGATGCCCCCACAATCCCATTTTGAGTTTGAGTTATAAATGATACCATATTTTTCAAGACTCCACACCGTCACAATGGAGAATAACACTTTAAACTTTATTCAACAATTCCCCCCTGATGGCTTTTTCTCAGGAGAGTTTACTAGTTTTCACGTTTCTAAATTTATTCCACTTTGCCTGCTTTTCAGGAAAAATACTTATAAAGCTGATGATGTTTTTGTAAAGATTTAGTAAAATAAGTAATATTACTGGACTTTAACACTAAGTATAAAGATTTGTAAAAGGGATTAAAGATTAGATATTGGAAATTAGGTGCCAAATCGCAAAGTTCTGGTGGAATAGATGGAAACAACTGAGTAAAAAAAGACACTGAACATAAAAACTTAAAAAATATTAATAGAAATTCTCATCAAATGGTTCTACTGTAACGTTTTAGTGGCTTTTGTAGCCGTTCTGACATCAAAACTCCGGCAGTTGATTTTTTTAAAGTTGAGCAATTTAGTATGAGCAGTCATTTAGCAACAAAATTGCGTGTAGGAACAAAAAAAGCCCACACGATGGCAGAAAATGTTGGTTTTGTCAAGTGTTTTTTAAAAGGAGTCGTGGAGAAAAACTCCTACCGGAAATTAGTAGCTAACTTCTACTTCATCTACTCAGCAATTGAAGAGGAGATGGAAAAGCACCAGAACCATCCAATTATTTCTAAAATCAATTTTTCAGAGCTTTACCGCAAGCATACCCTAGAGCAAGACCTCAGCTATTACTATGGAACCAACTGGCGGGAGCAAATTCAATTATCTTCAGCAGGTGAAGCCTACGTGCAGCGCATCCGGGAATTATCAGCAAATGAACCGGAATTGTTAGTTGCTCACTCATACACCCGTTACCTTGGAGACTTATCAGGCGGACAAATTCTCAAAGGCATTGCCCAAACAGCAATGAACCTTTCTGACGGACAAGGGACTGCCTTTTATGAATTTGATGATATTACTGATGAGAAGGCATTTAAAGCTAAATACCGTCAGGCTTTAGATGAATTGCCAATAGATGAAGCAACAGGCGATCGCATTGTCGATGAAGCCAACGCAGCCTTTGGCATGAACATGAAAATGTTCCAAGAGTTAGAAGGCAATCTCATCAAAGCCATTGGTCAAATGCTATTCAACACCCTCACACGGCGTCGTACACGCGGTAGCACCGAACTAGCAACTGCTGAATAAATGTTATTTGGTTAGTGGTTAGTGGTTAGTGGTTAGTCGTTGAATGTCTTATGGATGAGAATTTGACAACCAACAACTAACAACTAACAACTAACAACTAACAACTAACAACTAACAACTAACAACTAATAAATGCCAGCAAAAATTCCCGTTACTATCATCACCGGATTTTTAGGTAGTGGTAAAACTACCCTCATTCGCCACCTGTTACAAAATAACCAAGGACGGCGTATTGCTGTGCTAGTCAATGAATTTGGTGAACTTGGTATTGATGGCGAATTATTGAAATCCTGTCAAATTTGCCCTGAAACGGATGAGGTAACTTCCGTTTCAACATCCCCCACCACCAATATTTTTGAATTAACAAATGGCTGCTTGTGCTGTACGGTGCAGGAAGAATTTTTACCTACAATGCAACAGTTAATCAAGCGCCGAGAGAGTATTGATTGTATTTTAATTGAAACTTCCGGTTTAGCATTGCCAAAACCTTTGGTGAAGGCTTTTCGCTGGCACGAAATTTGCAATGCAGCCACAGTGGATGCTGTCATTACAGTGGTAGATTGTGCAGCAGTCGCAGCTGGAACATTTGCTAGCAATCCAAAAGCAGTAGAGGCACAGCGACAAGCAGATGATAGTTTAGAACATGAAACACCACTGCAAGAACTTTTTGAAGATCAACTTGCTTGTGCGGACTTAGTGGTGTTGAATAAAACGGATTTACTGGATAACCAGTCCAAAGCAAGTGTTGAGCAGTTAGTTCAACAAGAATTACCCAGAGAGGTAAAAATTGTTGAGAGCAATTACGGTGAACTTGACCCCTCAGTATTACTAGGATTTCAAGCTGGAGTTGAAAACGACTTAGACAACCGCCCTAGCCACCACGATATAGAAGAAGATCACAACCATGATGACGAAATTACTTCTGCTTACTTGGTTTTAGACCGTACTTTCGATCCACAAAAACTTCTCTATCAGTTACAAACACTAGCAAGAGAGCAAGAAATCTACAGAATTAAAGGATTTGTGGCAGTTCCCAATAAATCTATGCGTTTGGTAATGCAAGGAGTAGGAAATCGGTTCGAGCAATTTTACGATCGCCCTTGGAAACCAGAAGAAATCAGACGAACTAGCCTAGTTTTCATTGGTCGCGATTTGAACCCTTCTACAATAGAATCCCACTTATTAACAGTGACCAGTCACCAGTGACCAGTGTAGGGGCGCAAGACCGCCGCGCCCCTACAAACAACTAACAACTAACAGCTAACCCTTTCTATGATAATTGCTCAAATTTTTAACGTTGCTAATTTTTTTGTTTTGCCCTTTTGGATTTTAATGATTGTTTTACCTAAATGGAATATTACAAAAAGGATTATGGAATCCTATATTCCTTTCGTTCCACTAGCAGCAACTTATTTGTATTTATTTATTAGTACTATCACTCCAGAAACTGCTGAATCTTTTTCAAATCCTCAATTGTCAAATATTGCCAGATTATTTGCAGATGAAAAAGTGACTGCTACTGGTTGGATTCATTTTTTAACTTTAGATTTGTTTACGGGGCGCTACATTTATCTAGAAGGACAAAAAACAAGCATTTGGACGATTCACTCTCTGATACTTTGCTTTTTTGCTGGTCCTTTGGGATTGCTATCTCACATTTTGACTGATTGGATTACAAAAGGATTTTTTCCATCGGACAAAGTCGAAAAGCTTTCTGAAACAATTTCTTAAAGTATGAAGGATAATATTTAGATCCCCGACTTCTTTAAGAAGTCGGGGATCTAGGTTATCTAAGTCGGGGTTCTAAGTTTTCCCGAAGAAACCATCAGTTGGAGCCATTTCTATAGTTAGCATCCATCCAACAGCGTGGAAGATTTTCTCCTGAGGGAAAAGCCAGATTTTGTTTGTTATAGGAGTCTGGTTGCTGTTCTTCTTGACCTTCTTGTTCTTGTGCTTGAATAGCATTGGTATTGGGGTCAATCAATTCTTGAACATCAAGAACTTTAACCAATTCACCGCTTTCTTTAATTTGTAAAAGCATCGAAATAGCCTCCATAAGTTTACATAAAAGATAGGAGCGAGATTAGACTCACCTTTATAAATTCAATCGATTAAACAGTTAACTGTTTGATTAAATTTCTCGTTGATATTTTTCTAAAATATCAACTAAATTCACTTGGCATTGCAGGGGAAGTAAATCAATAAGGGGAAGTTCCTTTTTACCGCCACCAATCTTAACTGGAATAGATTCTAAAACTCTGATAACATCATTTTCTTCCACAGGTTTGTTAGCAGTAATAAGGGAATAAAGTTGTTCTGCTACTACCGTATGAAGTTTGGCATTAGATAAATAAAGGTGCCACTTAGCAATATCGATGTAAACGTTGTCACCAATTTCCGCAGCTAGGGCTTCTAGTAATTCGGTGGTGTTTGCTTTAGCCATAAATATAACCCTATATAAAGAGTGCTACCTCTCATCCTAGCTCTTATTATGGATCGTCGATCGCGACTAGCTCTACTACCACAAGTTACAATCACCCTAGCTTATTCAGTCCATCTTCAGGTGGATGTTGGTGGCGTTTCTGAGTAATTAGCGATCGCAGAAATATATATTAGATGAACTAATAACACAACGAACCAACTTGCGGTTAACCAAGATAACCACTCCCAAGTTGCTGAATTGAGGTTATGGAAAAACCACAAACCAGAATTACACATCGCAAAGAATGCAACATGAATGGCAAAATTCATGCGATCGTCTAATTTTCGGTAAGCAGGGTCTTTGCGATCGGGTTTACGAGGCCAACGAGGAGGCATAATTATTTGTCACATAGGTATATACATCTAGTTTATTTTAAGATTTTTGTGGTTCTAGTTGGTATTGAAATGGAAAAATGGGCTTCATCAGCCTATTGGATGAGCTAATGAGTAAATTATCTGTAACTCTTTGGTAGATGGAGTCAATATATCCGCCTGTAAAGATAGAAATATTCTTTAGAGGTGGATAAAAATGGCTAAACTTAACCCAATCCAAGTGCAAAAACACTTAAAAGGCGTTGACTATCCTGCTAACAGGGAAGAATTGATTAAACGCGCACAGCAGAACGGTGCTGATGAAAATGCTATTTCTGTATTGCAACAAATCCCAGATCGAGAATATCAAGCACCTACTGAGGTTAGCGAAGCAGTAGGCGACATTGTTTAAATGAAATCATGTAGGTTGGCAAGAAACAGCAAAACTATGTAAAGAGATGTAAAATCTCGCTTATTCCATTCGTAGTTGCGCTGTCTTCGCGCTTAGCGCAACTACAAACCAGTCATAACTATTTGTGCCAACTTACTTAGTTTTTATCCTTCATACTCAATCCTTTTGTGGGATGCGCTCAATTTCAGCATAACCGCTAAAAATTAGCCGTTGACCTTCAGTTTCCAATCGATTTAGACGCATTTTTACGCCATCAAGGTCAAACCGATCTAAATCGACCATATTATCTAAAATTTCTACTAGTACTAAGCTGAGAGTTTTTGAGATTTCCTTTTGAGCTTCCGGTATTTGCTCGAGTTCTACTACAGGGTTTTTAAAAGAAATACGACGACGCCGTTCAACAGCGATAGTCACAATGATATTTAAGGGTATGGTTTCCTCAGTACCTAAATCCGCTTTGGCAAAAATCCGCAACCGATTTTCAGGTAAGAGCTGTACTTGAATTTCAGGAAACGAAACTGGCTTACCCCCAGACAATGCGGTCAATGCTGGTAAGGTAAGGTTCATTAAACGCTTTGTCACCAATTCTGCTTTAAAAGCTTGGTTAATACCTGTTTCTGATAAAACGACTTGAGCAATGGCTTGGGTTGGTTGCTTGAGACGTAATTTGCCACTTAAAACAGAGCTAAAGTCAATGGCGACAGCATCAGTTTCAAAAGACATATCTTCAACGGCAAAGTCTTTGCGAATAAGCAACCCGCGACCGCTCATTTTGAAGCTGTCGATACTGCCCTGTAACAATTTGCTGGAGGGATAGCAACGGACAAAGACTTCTACTGACTCGCTCTTAGTAAACAGGTGGCGAATCGTTTGGCTGGCTACGGTGTTGAGCATGCGCTCACCCCAGTCAGTGCCTTTGGGATCTGTTAAACCTGTAAGTCCGCCTAGCATTTGCGTAAGTATGAGTGAGTTTAAGTCCTAGAAGTTCTTTGTACTTTTGTAACAAATCGTGAAGAATACAGCAAGTCTCTGGTGATTGATTATTCTGATGAAAAGACGTGGGATCGTTAATAGCAGAAGGTTCTAGGAAGTAAAAATTCTTTTTAATTGACCCCTGTTGCCCAATCTTTAGAAGCATATCAGCCCTTATGTGCCAATGTGCAGGCGGTTGGAAGTAGAAAAATCAGAGGCGTACAGTAATGAAAGCTAAACTTTACGACAAAATAAAAACGTTGGTAAGAGGATGTTTGTAAAGTCTCAATTAATACAGCCTTGGCGATTGGAAATCGCGGCTATACAAGCGAAACCCACCTACGTGGGTTTCAAAACCTTAATTTCTCGTTAGTCCGCGTAGGCGGACTTTGTTTGTATAGTAGCGAATTATATGAGACCAAAACTTTTAAAACATCCTCTAAAAGTGCAAGCAGATTTTAACGATAAAATTATTCCTGAAAACACAGTAGGTACTGTCGTAGAATGCTATGAAAATCCTGAAGGATATGCCGTAGATATCGCTCTCTCTAATCAAGCGTTAGTGGGAGATTTGGAATATTTAAACGTCCTTCTAAGTCCCGATGAATTTGTGCTTATAGATACTGCTACACAACCACTTAATGCCATTATTCAGTAGTTTTGATGAGTCAGTTTGCTCAGATCCCCGACTTCTTAAAGAAGTTGGGGATCTTGCAACCCCTCATAATTACTCCCTTTCCGTTCTCAAATTACCGATCTTTGTAGTTCGCTATTGGTGGGCTTTAGCCCTACCTACGTGTTTAGGTAATCGAATGGCGGTTCGGGAGTCATGCGATGAACCACTAGATAGCAAATTATTTCGTATCTATTGTGACAACAGCTGACATTCCAGGAGTCATTTTAGCCTCATGACCCCGAAGACTTTGAGGATCGAACAGAATTTTTACAGGAATTCTTTGTTCATTTGAATTCTTTGTGGTGTCACTCGTAGTATTTTCTCCTTTAAAAGGAGCAACCTTACCAAAAGAAGTGGGAGACACACTATCTATCGTACCGCGAAATTTCTTACCGGGAAAAGCAATCATTCTAATATCTGCTTTTTGACCTGGTTGTATTTTTTCTAACTGGGTTTCCTTAAAATTCGCTACAATCCAAGGATTTGGCTGTACGACTGTAATCAGGGTTTGCCCTGCTTGTACTTGCTGTCCTACTTGGACGTTTTTTTGACCAACTTTACCAGCGACTAAGGCAGCTATGTTGGTATAGGAGAGATGAAGCTGTGCTTTCTTCACCTCCGCTTCTTTTTGTGCGATCGCAGCCACTGCTGTTTTATACTGTTGCTGATTTATATCCCTTTGTCGATTCATGGCTTGCGGCT
This sequence comes from Scytonema hofmannii PCC 7110, assembly GCF_000346485.2. Lineage (NCBI taxonomy): Bacteria > Bacillati > Cyanobacteriota > Cyanophyceae > Nostocales > Scytonemataceae > Scytonema > Scytonema hofmannii. The sequence continues at coordinate 6,838,510 of NZ_KQ976354.1, read as the reverse complement.
GCGATTGGTTGTTGCTATTTATAGGTACAGGCAAGGGTACATAATTATTATCTGCAATCAGTTTGACATTTTCTTGTGCTAAAGCTGCTTGCTGTTTAGCTAATTCTAGAGATGCTTTTGTCTGTATCAAGGATGCTTGATACTCACGGGGATCGATCTTCACCAACACAGTTCCGGGCGATACTATTTGATTATCATTGACCGTGACTTGGGTCACTATACCCGATACACGAGATGTCACGGGGTGAATATTAGCACTAACATAAGCATTATCTGTTTGCTGATATCTTTGACCGTACTGCCACCACCGATATGTCAAAATTCCAGCAGCAACCGCCCCTGTAAATAACAACACCCCTAGTAGAACTTTAGGTAGTAGATGACGACGAGAAGGTGATGCGGGTTGAGCATCCTTACTTGAGTCCAGTGGAACTAGACGCGTTTGTTCCTCTAAAGCTGTACCCGGCTGAGTCTGTTGTGAAGAATTGAAATTTTCCATAAACGACCCCGATTAAGGCAACGAACTTAGGAATAGTGGTATTTAGGAGAACAGTCAATATATCAAAAGAAGGATATTTGTCATTGGTCACTGGTTACTGGTCACTGGTCACTGGTCACTGGTTACTGGTCACTGGTCACTGGTTACTGGTCACTGGTCACTGGTCACTGTGGTAGCATAGATACCAAAAACCTTTGGCAGGAATATGTTGGGGGAAATATTAGATAGGCGTTATCAAATTAAGCAAGTTTTAAGTGCTGGAGGTTTTGGTCAAACTTACCTTGCAGATGATACTAAACTGCCAGGAAATCCTCAATGTGTTGTCAAGCAATTAAAACCCACATCTAGTGACCCCAACACTTTGCAAATAGCAAGACGCTTGTTTGCTTCAGAAGCACAAGTGTTACAGCAACTGGGTAATCACGATCAAATTCCCAGGCTTCTAGCTTATTTTGAGGAAAATCAAGAATTCTTTCTGGTTCAGGAGTTTATTGACGGTCAATCTTTAAGTACAGAACTAAGTTCTGGTAACTATTTTAGCGAATCAGATGTTATTAACCTGCTACAAGGAATCCTTGAACCCCTTGCCTTTGTTCATCAGCGTCAAATTATCCATCGCGATATTAAACCAGCGAATTTAATGAGACGCCGCCAAGATGGCAAAATTGTTCTGATTGACTTTGGTGCAGTCAAAGAAATAACTGTCACTCAAGTCAATCTTCAAGGATACACAACGCCAACAGTGGCTATTGGGACTGCTGGCTATATGCCGAGCGAACAAACCAAAGGAAGCCCCAGATTAAACAGTGATGTTTATGCTGTAGGAATGATAGGTATCCAAGCCTTGACAGGAATCATGCCCCATAAACTCACTGAAGACCCCGTGACAGGAGAAATTTCCTGGCGTCATCACGCACAAGTCAACCCAATATTGGCAGATATTTTAGATAAAATGGTGCGTTATGATTTCCGACAGCGCTATCAGTCAGCAGAGGAAGCATTACAAGCACTGCAATACCAACAAAATTTTTCCCAAGATGTCTCACCGACTCTCATTCCCACGCGGACGACAGGATTACACGAACTAACTTTGGAGTGGTTTGAAGACGGACAGCGCAGAACTCAAACAATTCTCGAAAATCAATCCACGAAACATTCTGATGTTTTTCGCATTGGACGCGATCCTGCTATGTGTGACCTGGTTTTGTCAGAACCAACAGTATCAAGACTGCACGTAGAAATCTTTTTTAAGACTCACCACAGGTGTTTTTATTTGCGTCCAATGAATCAGAACAACCCACCAGCGATCGATGGACAATTTTTAATAACAGGAGAAGCCTTACTTCATCAAGGTACTATTTTGCGGTTGGGGCAAATGGAATTCCGAATATCAGCAATATCCCTCAACCAGTATCCAGCAGGATATGTACCAAATCAACCTTCATCGCCGAATGTTACACCACAACAACCACTACCCTCAACACGGCGACCCCCCGCCAGCAATCCCCAGCCACCATCAGTTCCAGCTCAATATCGTCAAGAAATTCCTGCTGAACCGCCTCAGGTGCAGCCGTCTTATTCTCCTTCTATGCAGAGTGTACGCCCTCACATAGGACGGAAGTTTTGGCTGAAGTGGCTTTCGATCAATCTTGTCGGCTTTGTGTTGAGTGTTCCAGTTGGGATATTCATTTTCAAATTATTTTTCAACTCCTTACTCACCCGCATAGCATTTGGTTTCATGCTGGGACTATCCCAATGGGTGGCATTGAAAGGAGTTGTGAATAAAGCTTGGTTGTGGGCATTGTTGACTGGTGGGGCTATTACTCTTTTTAGCAGGGTTTTGTTGACTAACTCAGTTATGTTTGATACTTTCTTCGCCTGGTTAATTGTTTTACTTTTAAGTGGGGGCGTACTACTTTGGAGTTTGCGACGCGCAAATTTGTAAACTCTCCTCTTTCTATAATTGCTTGAGTAATCATAAACATTGTGGCTTCATCATTAAATACATGAGCGCTTCCTTCTTTCTCAAGTAGTCGTTGCATTTGAAGAGTCTCTGGTATATGCTTTGCGACGTGTTTTGTATCAAGCGTTAGCTCGCGATCGATTAAACTCATCTTTGGTGAGGTGAGGGGAGCAACAATTTGCGCCGTAAATTATCCAATGCAGTACACGCACTAAGATGACGGATTAAAGCTCGACCTCGCATTGCACCAAAACGATACTCAAAACTTTCTACTTCCTGGTTGGGTCCCGCTAGTCCGATATAGACTAAACCAACAGGCTTGGTTTCTGTCCCGCCTGTTGGTCCCGCAATGCCTGTAATACTCAATCCCCAAGTCGTTCCAAGGTGCGATCGCACTCCCACTGCCATTTGCTCAGCTACAATAGAACTGACCGCCCCAAATTGTGCCAAATCTTCCGACTTTACGCCTAAAGTTCTCTCTTTAACAGAGTTATCGTAAGAAATTACTCCACCCCAAAAGTACTCAGAGCTGCCAGAAATCTCCGTCAACATCTGTCCTAACCCACCACCAGTACACGATTCAGCAACGGAGAGGGTTTGCCCTGCACTACGCAATAACTCTCCCACAACTGAAGATAGGGTATCATTATCAGCACCGTAATAATCCAACCCCGCAATGTCCTTAATTTGTTGCTCAACAGGCGCAATAACTTCTCGCGCTTGGACATCCGTTGCAGCCTTAGCAGAAACCCTTAACTTCACCTCCCCCTTACCAGCATAAGGAGCGACTGTTGGGTTTGGTAAATTGAGATAAGCCGCAACTTTTTCTGCCAGGGCTGATTCCGAAGTACCCCAAAACCTTAACATTCGACTGTAAATAATTTCTTGACCCCAACCCTGACTCTTAAGGTAAGGTACAGCAGTCTCTTCCCACATCCGTTGCATTTCACTGGGTACACCGGGAAAAGTCAATATAGTTAACCCCATGCGGGGTTGCCAGATAATACCAGGTGCTGTCCCCGTAGTATTAGGTAAAATCTCTGCCCCTTGAGGTATCAAAGCTTGCTTGCGATGACCAGCAGTCATTACCCGCCCGCGTTGAGCGTATTTCCGAGCAATCTCTTCAATCACCTCCGGACATTCCGCTAAAGGAGAGTTAAAAAAAGCGGCAATGGTTTCGCAGGTTAAATCATCAGGCGTAGGACCCAACCCTCCCGTCAAAATAAGAATTTGTGCTCTTTGAATAGCAATTTCTATAACCTGCTTTAACCTCTCTGAGTTATCTCCTACAACTGTTTGATAGTAGTGGGATATACCTAGTTTAGCTAACTGCTGTGCCAAATATTGGGCATTGCTGTTAATAATATCTCCTAACAGCAGTTCTGTTCCAACACAAATAATTTCTGCACTCATGATAATGGGTTAGTTGTTAGTTGTTAGTTGTTAGTTGTTAGTTGTATTTTCTACTAACTACTAACCAATAACCAATAACCACTAACCAATCACTAAGTTTGTCGTGAAATTCTCCATACTTTCCAAGTCGCATAAATGAGCAACGAGGTAGTACCACAAGTGTAAACAATACCACTGGGGATACCAGCAAGAGCCAATGCTAAACTTCCAACCCACAGGGTCAAAGAGTAAATGAATAAAACAGTCAATCTGTGGGATAACCCAGCCCGCAGCAATCGATGGTGTAAATGACTCTTATCGGCGGTAAAAGGTGATTTACCACGGCGAAGTCGTGCCAAAATCACTGCTGACATATCCACAATTGGTACAGCTAGAATCAAGAAAGGCAGTAATACCGCAGTAGCAGCAGTTTTCACTAGACCAACTACACTCACTGCTGCTAGGGTGAATCCTATAAAATAAGCTCCGCCATCTCCCATAAAGATTTGTGCGGGGTTAAAGTTATAACGAAGAAATCCCAGTGTTGTACCAGCGATCGCGGCTGCTATAATGGCGGCGGCTGTTTGCTGCATAAATAAGGCAACAACAAGAATTACCAAAGCCGCTATTCCCGATACGCCTGCAGCTAATCCATCTAAACCATCAATCCAGTTAATTGCATTTACCATTCCTACCAACCATAGGAGTGTGATGGGTAAACTCAACCAACCTAGTTGAATCACTCCACCTGTAGGAATGCTCAAAAAATCTATGCTCACACCTGCTTTCCATGCACCAGCCGCAACAACCATTTGCATTAACAGCCGTGTTATGGGCGACAGATTTAATAAATCGTCTGCTAAGCCAATGATAAAAAAGCCCACACCGCCTAAAATCACTCCCCAAATTTGCCATTCTTTATCAGTTGGTAGATTTCCAAATCCACCTAAAAGCCAGACAATTAACAGGGAGATGATCGTACCTGCGAAGATAGAAACTCCTCCTAGTCGTACCATTGGGCGCTGATGAACTTTTCGGTCATTAGGTCTATCCACACGTCCGCTTTTGATGCCCATGTTTCTAACATCAGGTGTAGTCCAGAGAACGACTACAGCAGCAACAAGGAACGCAATCAGATGATAAATCTGAACTCGCATCTGTATTCACTATTAAGTTAGGTTCTACATTTAAAAATCCACTATGGATTTCTTTACATCTATCTACTTCATCAGCTGCGTTTTATCGACAGGGGATTTTTACAATTTGAAGGGGTCAAGGGTGAGGGAGTAAGCGCTCATAGAAAAGGGTTGAAAAAGCCCCCTCGCCCAATGGGAGAGGGGGTTGGGGGTGAGGGAAGGGATTGGGGATCTTGCAGCCCTACTCCCTATTCCCTACTCCCTAAGCTAAAGCTGGTACGGGAATTTGTAGGTGCGGATACAAGGGAAAGCGATCGCACAATGCTTTGACACGTCGCCGACAATCTTCTGCAACTGACTTGGAATCTGGATTTAACAAGCGTTCGGCAATAATATCGCCAATCTCTGTAAATTCTTCAACTCCCAGACCTCGCGTTGTCATTGCAGGAGAACCCAATCGCAAACCACTGGTTACAAATGGTGACTCTGGGTCAAAAGGCACTGTGTTCTTATTGGCAGTTATATTGACTTCACTAACCAATTTATCTGCTTGTTTACCAGTCAAACCAACAGATCGTAAATCGACTAACATCAAGTGGTTGTCAGTCCCATTTGATACTAACTTTAACCCCCGCTTTTGCAGTTGATTTGCTAAGGCACGAGCATTCTCGATCGTTTGGGCAGAGTATGTTGTAAACTCTGGCTTTAAAGCTTCTCCAAAAGCCACCGCTTTCCCAGCAATTACGTGTTCCAGCGGACCGCCTTGTGTACCGGGGAATACCGATTTATCCAACTTCTTACCTAATTCTGGATCGCGAGTCAGGATGAGACCACCACGAGGACCACGTAGAGTTTTGTGAGTCGTTGTTGTTACAACATCACAATAAGGAATCGGATTGGGATGATGACCGGTAGCCACTAAACCAGCAATATGGGCAATATCTGCTAGTAAATATGCTCCCACTTCATCTGCAATACTACGGAAATTTTCAAAATCAATGATACGAGGGTATGCAGAGTAACCGCAAATCAAAAGCTTTGGACGCTCCCTAAGCGCCAGCTCTCGAATTTGATCGAAGTCTAGTTGTTCTGTTTCTTTATTAACACCGTAGTGGTATGCTTGAAACCACTTACCAGAAACATTCACAGGTGAACCATGGGTTAGGTGTCCTCCATGAGACAAATCCATGCCCATGAATTTATCCCCTGGTTCTAGCAGAGTCAAAAACACTGCAAAATTTGCCTGTGCTCCCGAATGGGGTTGTACGTTAGCACTCGCTGCACCAAACAATTGTTTGGCACGATCTATAGCCAGTTGCTCGATTTTGTCTACGAATTCACATCCACCGTAATAACGTTTACCGGGTAGCCCTTCGGCATACTTGTTTGTTAAAACAGAACCTTGAGCCGCCAGTACAGCAGCCGAAGTAAAGTTTTCACTGGCTATGAGCTCTAAGTGATCCCTTTGGCGCTGTAGTTCTTCGTTGATTAACTCCGCGATCGCGGGGTCAGAGGATGTAAGAAAATCTGAATTAGTGAGAGTCACTTGCTGCCATCCTTAATAGAGATGTTTACGCTGGAATTTTTTCGGCCACGCAAAGCACGTGTTCTATATCCCAGAATATAAAGTTTAAGTCAAAAGTCACAAATCACTGGTCACTGGTCACTGGTCACTGGTCACTGGTCACTGGTCACTGTTAATTGTCAACGCGGTTGACAAGTTAATTAATGTATTACTTTTTACTACACAACTCAATTTCCAGCATACAATAAATTTTTAAATTAGCTTTAGTATCCCTCACTCGTACAAACGTGAGTCACTAATCAGAATTTACAGGAGGTATTGGATGCTAATGATTATGATGGAAAACCAAATATTTGCTCCTCACCAGGTTTGTCAGTCCTGTTTACTGGCTGATGGTACCGGTCAACCCCGTTGGCGTCAGGGTCAACTGCGTTGCGGTCATGCTATTCGCAATACCAACGAACAGCAGCCCGATCAGTATGAGTGTTTAATGGGTTTCCGGGTTGTTCATATTGAATAATCTGAGGTTTTACCAGAACTATTGGGTAACTGCGTTATTCTAGGGTCATGTCACTATTGAAGTTTAACTATAGGAGAACGCACGATGGCTTGGCGCGGGTCTACCACGGTTTCAGATCGCCTTTTGGCTTGTTTACCTTATTTGCTACCTCTGATTGCGGCGCTTGCATTTGGAATCTCTTTGTTTAGAGAGTTTCCAGCACTGGCTGTGCTGTTTTTGCCCCTACAGCCAGTGTTGGCAATCTACGGTATTTTAGGACCATATAGCGAACTCATTATTTTCTTCGTGTTGTTCTTTTTAGTAGTTAGAAACGAAAGAATTGCCCACTTCATTCGTTTCAATACAATGCAAGCGTTACTTTTAGACATTGTTGCTTATTTGTGCGGTATACTTTTGCGACTCGTGGCACTTCCCGGTATCGCTTTTGCAGCACAAACCCTATCGACAACAATCTTTTTAGGCATAGTCGCAGCAGTCGTCTATTCTGTTGTTCAGTCTCTCATGGGACGTTACGCAGAAATTCCTGCTATTTCTGATGCTGTTTATATGCAAGTCCGTTAGTTGTTAACGGGTTTTGACTGTGTTTTCTAACCGTCCAATCCCCTCAATTTCCACTCGGATGCGATCGCCTGAATGTATTGGACCGACTCCTAACGGCGTACCTGTGAGGACGATATCCCCTGGTAGCAGGGTCATCACCTGACTAATATAAGAGACAAGAAAATCAGGAGGAAACACCATCTGGTCGATAGTAGCAGATTGGACAGGTTCTGCTTGTTCGTTCAAAAAAGTCTGTATTCGCGCACCGGGGCTTAATTCGCGGACAACCCAAGGTCCAAGGGGGCAAAAAGTGTCAAAACCTTTAGCCCGCGTCCATTGATTATCGCGTTTCTGCAAATCCCTTGCTGTCACGTCATTAGCAATGGTGTAACCCCAAATTTTTGTTTGGGCTTCTTCCAGTGTGCAGTCAAAAGCGACCTCGCCAATAACCAGTGCCAATTCTCCCTCATAATCTACCCGTTGGGACTGGGGCGGATAGTAGATTTCTTCTGAGGAAGCAATTATGGATGTCGGCGGCTTTAAAAAGAGTAGAGGCTCACTTGGTACATCCGTTCCCATTTCAGCCGCATGTTCGGCATAGTTCTTGCCTACCGCCACAATTTTTGAAGGCGCACAGGGAGCAAGAATTTGGTAAGTGTCTGGTTCCAACACCAAATCGGTTAGTTGTCCTTCAAGCCAAGGTGGAGCATCAAGTACCTGTACTTTCAATGAGAGTTGTAACAAGCCGTAATAAATTTGTCCTTTGGGATTTTGAACTCGCACGTAGCGCTGTGCCATAAGCTTGGTTAGTTCCTTATTCAACAATTGGAACCGCCACCAGGTGAAAAATTATGATGGCGATTTATTAAAGCACTATAATTAAAAGCTGGTAAGATTATAAGTCTATGAGGGAAGTGCATTTACTCCGTGTCTTTGACCGGGTCGCACGATAATTTGAAAAAGATTTTGGGAAACTACTTTACAGTAAAGTTTTGGTTGAACCCAGAGAACAAAAACGTAAGGCAACAAGTGCAAGAAAAGCGCTTAGTAGTTACCCATGTCGAAGGTTGCAGCCATCCAGTCAGAGTATAACTCGGTTAGGCTTCATCTCAAAAATTTCCCGATTATAATCAGAAAGTATCAATTACACCTTGTTGCTTGAGGTGTTAATGAGTGCAGGATTTGTCAAAAAAAGTACCTGTACGAAATAACATCGGCAGCCATACAGCCCAAAAGGAGATCGAAACAGTGGCAACAGCTTACGAAACAATGTATATCCTGCGTCCTGACTTGACAGACGAACAAGTAGAGCAAGCGATCGCAAAATACGAAAACTTGCTGCGGGAAAAAGGATCTGAAAATATCCAAATTCAAAATCGTGGAAAGCGTCGTCTCGCCTATGAAATCGGTAGACAGAGAGACGGAGTGTACATTCAAATGAACTACACTGCGCCTGGGAATGCGATCGCTGTGATGGAACGCGCTATGCGTTTGAGCGAAGAAGTCATTCGCTACTTGACTGTTAAACAAGAAGTTCCAGAAGCAAAAGCTGAACCCGCAACGGCTGCTGCATAGTAGTTAGTAGTTAGTGGTTAGTGGTTATTAGTACTAAAATACTAAAATGGCTAACTTTTGGGGTATTTCAAGCATAAAGGCATTCGTTGCACTGTGTACGAGTGTAAAGCTTTACGACCCTACTAACCACTAACCACTAACGACTAACCCAAAAAATAGCAGATCTACGTATTGCCGATTCGTCTGGTAATGCTACATTAACTATTACTTGCCAAACTATGATTACTGTAGTAATAAATAAAGTAAAAAATATTTTTAATGGGAGCTGCAAGCACGGTGAGCCAAACTGATTCTACAATCCAAGCTCTCTCCGCTGAAGTGTCGAAGCTGCGTCAAGAATTGCAGCTTCGAGATCAACTTGTGCAACAGCTGTCTCAAGAACTCTTCCGCCTAGTGAAGGGCAATACCAATTTTATGCCCCAAACAGAGGTATCGGAGCGTCATCTGAGCCAGTTGCATGAATTGCGAGAACAACTGCAAGCTGTTGAGCAGCAGGTAACGTTTTATCAAGAACAAATATCAACTCGTGATGCTGAGATATATCAGTTGCGGCAAACAGTGCAGGAACTTACTGACCGCAGTCGTATGCTAGAGCAAGTTGTGCAAGAACTACCCCATATATATCGCCGTAAATTTGAAGAACGAATGGCTCCAGTTCGGGAAAAGGTAGCAATGCTACAACAGGAAAATCGTCAATTGCAAGCCGAGCTTCAGAGTGTCAGTTATCGTTTGGCTTTAAAAACTCGTACAGCTAGCCATAGTGGTATAGATTTGCCGAATTTTCCGCGTGCTGCATCTCCACAAAATAATATTTCAACCCAAAATGCTTAAACCAGTGACCAGTGACCAGTGACCAGTGACCAGTGACCAGTGACCAGTGACCAGTAAGAAATGACAAACGACTTAAGGTGATAACTTTTTCCCAGTTGCAGGAGATTATTTTTTTGCCAAACCATCTTTTGCCAAACCATACTTTGGAAATTTGAAGATAGAATGCACCCATTTTAAAGAATTGTTGTAGTTTGCCAAAAAGCTTTTGCATAGCGCTAATATTTGTTTGGCGCAACATATTTAAAGATGGTAATGGCTGATTAATGGAAGTTATTAATAACCAGTGGTACTTGTTGCTAAAGCTTTGCATTGTAGACAAAAGTTGTCTTAGCAAAGGACATCAGTGGGAAAAAGTTATAAAATAAGTTACACCAATTTGAACAAAGAATGCAACAGATAGTTGATTGAAATCAAGTCTAGGCATGATTTTTTCAATCCAAAATCTAAAATCCACTCATCCAAAATGGTATTAGTTAGCTCTTATCAAATGAGTTTGAACTATGAAATTACCCATTTCTTGAGATTCGTTGAGTGAATCTTTTGGATTGGATAGGCAATAATAATCTCCTGCAACATACATCAAGTACCACTTATGAAATTTGGAATCACCTACAAAATCTTTAGTTTGCTACGGTTAGACTTTTCTCATTAGGTTCAATGAAAATGTCTTCGTAGGAACTAAAGATTTCAAACACAGAATCTAATTGAGTGAGTTCCAATATCAATCTAACAGGAGGTTGCACGTTACAGATAACTAAGCGACAACCGCTTTGACGGGCAACTTTTAATCCTTGGACTAGGGAAACTAGTCCAGAACTGTCCATGAAATCAACTTTGGCTAGGTCAATGACCCAGAGTTGATTGCATTTAGGAACCACTACGGCCATTTTTTTACTAAGAGCCATTCCACCCTGCAAATCTATGCGTCCTTCGGGTTTAAACAAGATTACTTGACAGTCTGATGTGATAGTCATGAAGTTAACTGGGTAGTTGAAACATTGTACAAAAACAGAAAACAGACACAGACACTGTTTTACTTTCAACCATTAAAAATGCTGCTTTTTCACCCAATTATTTGGGAAATTGCAGCAATATGGTCAAGACTGATATTTTCAGTATCCATGCCGTATAATTTGTCCTAACTTCCCCCAATATAGGCATAACTATTTATGGATTTCGGTATCAACCGTGTCTTTTACATAATTTTTACAGGTTTTTCATCTTTTTGTAAAGTTTTTATTAAAAATTTTTATATTAGTCGCAAAATGACATTTATATGATATTGAAAGGTAAAAGCATCCTAGAGCCTTGGGACAGTAATCCTAAAAACCCGGTAACTTCATCGTTGAGCATACGAGATATCAAGCTTGACCACAGAGAGAAACCTGGTTTATTGCCCCCTTTTTGAAGAATGTGCCAACGCTCTCGTCAGCAATGGCAAGTTACACTGAGTAAATTGATTGACACATTGCATAAAAACAAGTCAACATAGAAGAGAAAGTAAAAATTTGTAAAGACGGCGGTGCTGGGTGTCTTTTGAATTCATCTCACTAGAAAACATCCAGAAGGTTGCCCACGAGTATGGCTATTGGGCAATTTTTTTGGGAATTTTGTTAGAAAATTTAGGGATTCCTCTCCCAGGCGAAACCGTGACTCTAGTGGGTGGTTTCTTGGCTGGTAGCAAGGAACTAAATTACTGGCTGGTTCTCAGCGACGCCGCAGCAGGTGCCGCGATTGGAGGTACTTGCGGTTATTGGATAGGTAGAATTGGAGGCTGGTCTTTACTTGTCAGGCTTGCCAGCATATTCAGAATTTCAGAAGCCAGAATATTGACAATAAAAGACCAGTTTAGTGAAAATGCCGTTAAGGCAGTGTTTTTTGGACGCTTTTTCGCACTGCTACGAATCTTTGCAGCACCTCTTGCAGGCATAGCAGAAATGCCCTTTGGAAAATTCTTTTTATGCAATCTAGCAGGAGCAATTGCTTGGGCTAGCGTCATGGTAACGCTTGCTTTCTTCGCTGGAAAAATAGTCTCCTTGGAACAACTAGTAACTTGGGTGAGTCAGTTTGCGATCGCAGCGTTGCTCATTCTAGTAGCCGTAATTGCGATTCCCCTGTGGTTGGAGTCACGGAAAGTGAAGGTTGGGAGCAACGAGGAGTAAAAGTTGACTATTGAACGCACCACCAACCAAATCTTACGATTATGGTTGAGGATTCTTACGCTATGAAGACAAGCTCCATAACGTCCCCAGCGTTATCGGCGTTCGCGATTTATTCGTGGAATTTCTATCTACGAATACTCTAGAGAAGGTGCTATCACCTATTAACACACAATACCAATACCTAGCAGCAATATTATATGAAGCGGAAAGATCTGCATTATAAAATTTCCCACTTGGGAACTTAGCTATAGAATAATTATTTTTATTTCGCTTGACTTTCCCACTACCATCATAAGCATAAGCAGAAGTGTATTTAGGATTGACAGCTTGAACAATCCCTCCCAACTCTGACCATCTCTGGGTTAGTGTCTCTACTATTTTTCGATGACACCAAAGATGGAATTTTTGTTTAGTTAGAGATTTCTTTCGACCTGCCTTAGCTTTCCATCCCTCAAGGTTTTCTATGACGATTACCTTGACTTTGTGGAGATTGGCAAATTCTATAATTCTCTTACTAACTTTTCTCGCTATCTCCAAATTAATATTTGAGGATTTGCGATATAGCCCTTTACAAAAACCCTTGGGCAGTTTTTTGTCTTTTCCAACTCTTGCTTGGGTTTGCTTGGATTTATGAGCTATCATCATGCGTCGTTGATTACGCTGGTCTATGTCTCTAGCTGGATTGATCAACAATCTTGCCTTTACAGTACCTTTGATATCTACGATGCTGCAAACAGCACTATTATTAATCCCTAGATCTACAGAACATACACGCTCCGATTCCTCCTTATTTACCTGAAGAATTTTTACAGGCATAGATAATTGACAAGTCTTCTTGTTGACCACTAACGTTGGAGACTGCATTTCATTGCCAACTATCAGATGCCTATTGTTACCATGTCCTTTAACTGGTATTTTATTAATCCATACCCAATCCTTACCATTCCAAACTTTGATATCTACCGAACTGTAATTTAAGCCGTAACGAACTTGTTGACCCTGATATAAGCATGGATAAGAATTACACATTGCTGTCAATCGTGGCGGTTTGGCATCGCGCCTTGAACGAATACCAGATTGCCATTCTCTGTAACGGGTCTGGAAACTGGACACTATACCAAGAGCATCTGCAATTGCAGCCCTTCTGAAATAACTTGGGAATTTTCGGAAAGATGGATACTTATAAACAACTTTTTGATAATAGCTATGTTTTGGCTCTGGATTATCTGTTGTTTTGTGTATTATCTTCTCAACACTAGCAACCCTTTCCTTTGTAGATAAGTCGGCAAGTTCTATCCAACGAGCATTTATAATTAAAACAAGAGGCTTGAGGAATCTTCGATATTCTTCTATCGTCATAATTAGCTGTTGCTTTTCTTCTGGTTTAGTCGCAAAATCCCAAACGTCAGTTCTAATTATTTCTGATAAACTCTTTTTTCTCTTGCCCTGGTTTTTTTTCTTTCTCTTGCTCATTGGTTCGACCTACCACTATAATCTTATAGTACCTAAACGTTAAGGATAAGTCAAGTGCCTATAACAGAATCACAGAAAAATTGGCAGAAGGGAAACCGTGATAAAGTCAAGAAATACGTAGCAAAATACGAGAAATCTAGAGCTAAGACCACAGTCTATTTAGAAAAATGGGTGACAGAACAAATCGATCAAGTCAAAGAGCCAGAACAAACTTATGGGAACTGGGTTCGACTCCATATTGAAGAATGGGCAAGAATCAAGTGTGGTGAGACTTCGACTTCCCTAAAGAATAAAGAATAATGTTGCTGCGCTTTTTATATTGGTTTCGCTAACCCCACCTAAAATGTAAATATCTTTATAGTATTTTTAGGTGAGGACTGCACGAAACATTTCCGTTCAATGCCAAGAGCATTTTTGGCATCTGCGATTGTTATCGTGAGCGTCATCGGAGCGGCAGGCGAAGGAATAAAACTGCATTTCTCGTAAAACAGCTTTGCTTCCTCAGAAATAGCGTGAACCAGAATAGCTCTAATACCTGCAATGGTTGCTGCTTGCAGAGTACGAAGGACGGCATCTCGCACCAAAGCGTAACCAATGCCTTTTCCTTGCCAGTTTCGATCCACCGCAAGCCGTCCAATCACTATTACAAGAATCGGGCCACACATTGAATATACATTTTTTGTATATACAGCGTCAACACAGATTTTGGCAGATTTCAAATGACCAGTCCGTGTCAAATCTTTAATACTGGTACGGGAGAATGCCACAATCAAGATATAGTCGCTAAAGCGATATCTGTCAAAGATCTGCTTTTTGATAGAAGCTCTGTAATAGCTACAACCAATCATTTATAAGTTAAGTTAATCAGAAACTGAACACGGGTCAATTTAACATGGATATAAAAAATGGTTTTGTGGGTGCTGTAGGGAACACACCACTTATTCGACTGAACAGCTTTTGTGAAGAAACTGGCTGCGAAATCCTGGGTAAGGCAGAATTTCTTAACCCTGGTGGTTCCGTAAAAGATAGAGCAGCACTATATATTATCAAAGATGCTGAAGAAAAAGGATTAATTAAACCCGGTGGTACGGTAGTAGAAGGCACAGCAGGTAATACAGGTATTGGACTGGTACATATTTGTAACGCCAAGGGCTACAAATGCCTCATTATTATTCCCGACACTCAGTCCCAAGAAAAGATGGATGCTTTGCGGGCGTTAGGCGCAGAAGTTCGCCCTGTTCCAGCAGTACCCTATAAAGATCCGAACAACTACGTCAAACTCTCTGGCAGAATAGCCTCTGAGATGGAAAATGCTATTTGGGCAAATCAGTTTGATAACCTAGCAAATCGCCGCGCTCACTATGAAACCACAGGACCAGAAATTTGGTCGCAAACAGATGGCCAAGTCGATGCTTGGGTCTCTGCAACAGGAACTGGAGGAACCTTTGCTGGTGTGGCAATGTACTTAAAAGAAAAAAATCCAGCCATCAAGTGTGTTGTTGCCGATCCAATGGGAAGCGGATTGTACAGCTATATCAAAACAGGTGAAATCAAGATTGAAGGCAATTCTATCACAGAAGGAATTGGTAACAGTCGCATCACTGCTAATATGGAAGGCTCACCATTTGATGATGCGATCCAAATTGACGACAAGGAAGCCTTGAGAGTGGTTTATCAGTTGTTGCGAAAAGATGGCATATTTATGGGGGGTTCTACAGGTATTAACGTTGGTGCTGCTGTTGCTTTAGCTAAACAGATGGGACCGGGGCATACTATTGTTACCATCTTGTGCGATAGCGGTTCTCGCTACCAATCACGAATTTTCAACCTCGAATGGTTGGAATCTAAGGGGTTAGTGATTAGTGGTTAGTGGTTAGTGGTTAGTGGCTAGTGGTAAAACATACTTGAACAACTAACAACTAACAACTAACAACCAGCCATTTATGTCTCAACCAGTAACGCCACAATCAGATTCTTCTAAATGCGTCCGCGTTTGCCAAAATCGCGCCTGTCGAAAGCAAGGTGCAGCAAAAGTTTTAGCTGCGTTTGAAGCACAGCTAGTTTCTGGGGTGACAGTGTCCGGTTGTGGCTGTTTGGGACAATGTGGTAATGGACCTATAGTTTTGGTATTACCTGAAAGGATTTGGTACTGTGGTGTTCGTCCCAACGAAGTACCTCTACTGGTAGAACAGCATCTACAGACTGTAAAAGAGTGACACAGATGCTTTATCATCAATTTCATCAGCATAGTTAGTAGTTGGTGGTTAGTAGGAGCGCAAGACTTTGCGCCCGTACTAAACAAGGCATTGCGCCCTTACAGTGGTTCAAACAACTAACCACTAACCACTAACCACTAACCACTAACCCCTATCAATGAATATTCAGCAAATTCGCCAGTCTTTGAAACTCAAGTGGGTGAATTACTACTACAAAAATCGTTCGTGGCTAGTAAAAGTACGGGTTTGGGGAACGTATGATGGTTTACGTCGCCCTTCCTCTAGTTTTATTTTGGCAACTCTGTTTATTTTGGAACCCCAACTTGAGCAACTTCTTCCTTTTCTTGTAGAACTGAATAACGATCCAGATGAAATTGTGTCAGCTTTAGGGCTTAACTTTAACCCTGAGGAGCATTTACACTCAATAAATTTGGATCGATCTATGGTAGAAGACCAAGTTTCCAATGTTTCTTTACAAGAGACATTACTCAATGGAAAATCTTTAAATCCCAGTGTAGTCGCCACTGAAGTAGAAAGTAAAAGCCAATCTCTGGCTTCTGTGGAAGTCATGACTGAAACAGTATATGAAGAAAATCCTCTAACTCCTAGTGTAGTTACCATCAACGACGAAAGTCAGAACCAGTCTTTACCATTAGGGAGTGCTTGTGTTTCTCTCAAAATAGAAAGTGAAAGCGACACAATACCGTCAGATGCAGTTGCGACTCCTCCTGTAGAAAGCAAAAATACACCTATTCCATGGGTTTCCTATTTTTCCCAGGAGGTGATGCTTCAAGGCAAATTTTTTCAGTCTGTTGACATCCCCACAGACTTGGAAGTTAAAAAAAATTCTATATCTTCTTTTGCGGTTGCTACACTTGACCGGGCAAGCAATAGTAACTGTATACCAACTATTGCGCTTTTCGATAGAGAGGAGCAGAGGGATTGTGAACCACACTTTGCCATGGATACCGATGTGGAAAGCAAAAGCTCGTTTGTGAGAATACCAGAGGAAGGTTGTCACAAACAAGAGAATTTAGTGCCGACAAATCGAGTGCGTCATTTAGCAGATTGGATAGATGGCTTTTGTCAAGGTAAGGGAGTGAGGGAGTAGGGGGTAGGGAGTAGGGAAGAATAATTTTCATAATTGTCCCTCAATCCAAAATCCAAAGTCCAAAATCTAAAGTCCAAAGTCCAAAATCTAAAATCCAAAATCCAAAATCCAAAATCCAAAATCGTGTAATGGATGTAGAGATCGCAATTGTAGGTGCAGGTATTTCCGGTTTAAGTGCGGCTTGGGAACTGTACAAATTAGGTATTGAATCTTTAGTCGTATTAGAAGCCAATTCGCGAGTGGGTGGGCGGACTCTCAATTATCCCCTGACATCAGGAGGTTATGTTGAACAAGGCGGGACTTGGGTGGGACCAACTCAAACAGCTTTGCTTACTTTAGCTGCAGAAATGGGCATAACCACTAAGAGAGGAAAGTTGGAAGGTCAAACACTTTATGGCTTTCGGCAAAAATGGACAATGCTCGAAGCGTCCCCAACATCTGAATCGGAAATTGCTCAACAGGATTTTGCTCAAGCAATGGCAAAGTTTGAAGCCTTATGCTTGACAGTCCCTGTGGAAACCCCTTGGGATTCCCCTGATGCGATCGCATTAGACTCCATAACAATGGGTGCTTGGATTGAGCAAAACACAACAACAGATGAAGCCAAAGCTTGGTTTGAGGGATGTGTGCGCCAAATCTTGAGTGGCGATCCCAATCAAGTTTCCTTTTTATGGATGCTGCATTTTGTCCATACAGCAGGATTTTACGATCTTCTGGAAACAGCTGAGGAGTTTTGCTTAGTTGGAGGGACGCAACAAATTTCCTTGAACATAGCAGAACGTTTGGGAAAGAGGGTTTTGCTTAATGCGCCCGTGACTGAAATATCAGGTTACAATGGTTCTGTGGTTCAACTGGTTTCAGAGTATGGGGTTGTCCGTGCTCAACAGGCGATCGTGGCAATGATGCCCAAGAATATAGCTGATATTCAATTTTATCCTGCCCTACCTCTTATACACCGCCAACTCATTGAAGGGTGGAAGACAATGAGTTGGGTAAAAATTCACGCTGTTTATGAAAAACCTTTTTGGCAGGGACAAATTACCACTGGTCATTTTCTCAGTATTGATACCAAAATTGAGGTGATTGATATTTCACCAGAAGATGGCAGCAAAGGAGTCATTGTTGGATTGTTAGCTCCCGATTACTCCAATCTACCAGAGTCAGCACGTAAAGAAATTTTCTTGGCGTTTCTTGGGCAAACTTTTGGTCAGGCTGCACAACAACCTTTAGAGTTAGTAGAGTTTGATTGGAATAACCAACCTTGGACGGGAGGATGTATTTCTGCACTACCACCAGGTTTGCTAACTAAAGCAGGTTCTGTCCTTAATAGTCCTGTAGGGCGAATTCATTGGGCAGGTACAGAACGTTCTAGTATTTGGGTTAACTATATTGAGGGTGCCATTCGTGCTGGGCAAAAAGCTGCACGTGATGTTGTTGCTTTGTTATAGGAAGGAATTAAACAGAAAAAGCTATTTCTGCAGCTTGTGGCAATTCAATAGGCACAAAATAAACTACTGGATAAAGATAATCTTCTCCTGATTCATCAATAATTCGTAACAGTCGATGTTCATTAGCATAATTATCAGGGAGCACCTGATATATTTTCCGCACTTCCAATGAAGCTGGATAATCGTCGTTCCTAATGCACACGACAAATTGTACGTCTAAATAATGTAGACTCATAACTATCTGCCTCTGTTCTCATCCCTCTGGATACTCGTGAGAAACAAAAGGCACTTCAACTATTTCACCTTCGACATCTCCCACATAAACTTTTAAACCCGCACCACCAGCCTTAGTGCGAATGTAACCCAGTCCAAAATGGCCTTCAAGAGTTTCAGCATAACTCGTTAGCTTACCAACTTTTTCATCTCCAATAGTAATTGGACTGCCTGGTTCAGCAGGAGCGATGAGACGTATACCCCAAAGATGTTGTTTGACACCTTTATAAGTGTTTAATCGAGCAATGGTTTCTTGTCCTATGTAGCAACCTTTGTTCAGAGAAATAGTTTGCCACAGTCCTACTTCTAGGGGGTTGTAATCTTCAGTGAGTTCTTGGTCTGGTGCTGGTCGTCCTTGTAATATTCGCAACATATTCCAAGCGCGATCGCTTAACGGTATTGCCCCATTTTCAACAAGTTGAATCCAAACTTTCTCTCGTTCGGCAATTGGTAGAATCAAAGTATACCCAGGAGAAGCCAAACCACTCCCAACAGCAACTGTAATATTCTTGTCTTCTCCACCAGAGACAGGGATAAGCAGATGAGTTCCGTAAGGTTGACCGATAATTGCGCCAGCCCCTAGTTTCGCGATCGCAGCATCACTTTTTAGTCCCAGTACACTAAAGGTAGCAGTTTCGTCAGTTACATCTGTTAATTGCACTTTATCAGCAAAGAAGATGTAGCGATCCAACCATTGCATCAAAAATTCGCGGCGATTTGGCGAAACGAGGAGTAATACCGCGTCATCTTGGACATACGCTGTCACTAGGTCGAGGGTGCGAGCGGTAGAATTTACAAACACCGTGTCGCAGCCTTGTCCTGGTTTCAGCTGCTGAATATTATTGGTACTTTGATTGTGCAAAAAGCGGAGGCGATCATCATCTGAGATTTTTATCCGTCCCCATGGGGTGCGATCGCACACTGCAAACCCTTCTTGCACTGCTTTAATAGCTGCTGCATCATTGACATCAATTGCAGATGTAGCCATGGTGATGAGGAGTCCCGCTTTTCATGTTTTTGTCATGAAAATCTTATCAGATTTGAGTTTTCAAGTTCAATAGCCACTGAAATTACAGGCAAGCCATTTTGACCTTCGTAAGGGATTAAAGCAAGAGTAGTGGGTGATAACTACTATTTCCGACAAAAGTTAATCATTACTTAATCATTTTTCTGGACATAACTACAGGTTTTTTTTCCATTATAAATTGATGAAAGCTTGAAATTAAAAATTCAATAACAGATTATGAGAATGGGATCAGAAAAAAATATTCATTAAATCCCAAAGACAAATAATCAAAACTAGGAGTACATCACCATGAATAAAATTACAATTTTCCAACTGCATACTGTTGATGCTAACTCTATCCAAGAGTAGACAGATGCTGAGATTGATGCAACACAAGGTGGATAGACATTACTTATAGCCTTAGCATTAATTCTAAAAACTTTACTATCCTTGGTCAAGCTGAGACCTATCGTTCTTCCAATACTGTGGGGAAAAAGATCCTACAAAACTTATTGGGTGGGATTTTTTTACAAGTGTCTTGAACTCAAGTTCAGCCCTGAAGCTAAAATCCATGAAAACGGGTTGAAATCTTTGCCTTGTCTTGTTTTTCACTACATTTTATTGATGGATTTTTACCTTGTCAGATGAAAATATTTTTGAGACATAAGTGTTTTCATTATCTAGTTAAAAACAAGGTCTTTCAAGTTCATCAGTAAACCCAAAAGTCATAAAAAAGTTTAGAGAGTATGATAAAAATCTATCAAAAGATAGATGTTGAAGGGACAGTGTCCACGCTGAACACGATGCTTTCCTGGCAAAAAAAACGAATTCTTCTTAATTTGGATAAGAACATAAATAATGCAATATTAGTCTGTAGCTTAGTGTTACCCAATACTGAAAAGAAAATTTTTTATCCATGAAAAATCTTTCTTAATGACTTACGTTTTAGTTTGTTTAAGTGCTAATTCCCACTTATAACTGTCTTGTCTAAATTATCTGTTGAAAGCAATAAGCCTGAAGTCAAGCTGAGAACATAGAGAGTCAACAACAAAGATATCAACCACAGTATTACCGCTCTTTCCCCAGCAACAAGGACATAACCAGCGTTAGAGTTCCAAAATAATAGTGCTAAAAGGTATTACAATGAGAAACCCAACCAATTCCACGACTAAAGCTACAGAAATCGAGACAGAGCTTTCTAGTACTAAAGCTATCGAAGAAACGGAAACAAGCGAAATAAATTCCCGTGACGAGATAGAACGCCAACTAGTGCAGATTTGGGAAGAAGTTTTAGGTATCCAATCTATTGGCGTGAGGGATAATTTTTTTGATTTGGGTGGAGATTCCTATGACGCTGTACCTCTGTTTACACAAATTGAGAAGAGATTTGGTAAAAAACTTTCTATGGCTACTCTCTTCAAAGCAGATACGGTGGAAGCTCTCGCTAAAACCATCTATCAAGAAGAATTAGCAGTTGATCATCAAGGTTTGACATCAGCCAAAGTGTTGACGACTGATTTCTCAACTGTTGAGACTCAAGATAGATTAAACGGCTCTTGGTCATCTTTGGTAGAGATTCAACCCAATGGTTTTAAACCTCGTTTATTCTTAATTCACCCACTTGGCGGAGAGGTTTTGTGTTACCGTCAACTGTCCTTGTATCTGGGAGATGATCAACCAGTTTATGGGTTACAACCACAAGGACTGGATGGAAAACAACCTCTGTTGACTCGGGTTGAGGATATGGCATCACGTTACATCGAAGCGATTAAAACCTTTCAGCCCCAAGGTCCTTATTTTATAGGAGGCTACTCCTTTGGAGGGATTATTGCTTTTGAAATGGCTCAGCAACTTCATTCTCAGGGTGAGAAACTGGGTACTCTTATCATGATTGATAGCTGCCGTCCGGGTTTTTGGACTTTATTACCATTCTACAAACGAATTTTCTTGCACTTAAGGAATTTTGTACAAAAAGGACCTACATACTTTTGGCAAAAGATTGGCAGCTGGTGCGCGTGGGGTATATCTAGGCTAAAACACAAATTCCAGTTTCATGTGAACGTTGCGGAGCGTTTACCTGAGACTGACAAACACTTAGAGATCTTAAGTGTTAATGCGATGGCTTTCAGCGAATATACTTATAAAGTTTACCCAGGTCAGTTAACACTTTTACGGACTGAGGATCGGAATCGGGACGCGTTTTTTGACTGTGTAGGTAAAATATACGATCCTCTATTTGGTTGGGATGATGTCGTGACTGGCGGAATAGATATTGATTCCATTCCTGGCTCTCACCATTCTTTACTCGACGAACCCCATGTACGGGTGGTTGCAGAGAAATTGAAGTTTCAGCTAGAAAGCGTTTATAACAGGCATGAAGACAAAGCATCATCATTTATCAAGAAAGTTTGATATGATTTTCAAGTTGTAGTGTTACCCGGACAAGTTATCGTCCGGCTGAAACGGACTCAACCCTACTGACCATATTTGGGTGCTGCTGGCTGGAAGAACCCCATGTACGGGTGCTAGCTGAGAAATTAAAAAACTGTTTGGAAAATTTATAATTCTTAAAGGAATTGGGGAATGGGGAGTGGGGAGTAGGGAGTAGGGGCAAGATTCCTCTGCCCATGGGCGCTCCTAAGGCATTCTCATGCGGAGCCACCAGAGCGAGAAATCCCCACTCCCTACTCCCTATTCCCCACTCCCTAGTTCGGTAAATTTACAAACACCCCTTCAACGACCTCTTTAGTCTTAGTTTCTAAAATTTGCCAGTCCACATCACCCGTTTCATCGATTAAACTGGTATCTATCTCAACTTTTTCACTTCCTGGTATGTAGTTACGAAAACACACTTGATAACATAGTTCCCACAAATCAATACTGACTTGCTGCTCTTGACGCTGCAGACACAAATGATATCCTGGATGGGGCATGGGTAAAACGGAGAGTGTTTCTCTGATTTCCAAGGCTTGCTCTGGTGTTGCGGCTTCCAGGTCTTGCAGGAGCTGAGTCACTATAGCTTGAGTCTCATCGGTAGTGCCAGTAGGCCAAATCAAGACATCTTGATAAGCTCCTGTCCAAGACGATACATCCAGCAGCTTGCGAATATTATCGACAACTCGAATAAAAGCTGGTTGCATGAGGATTTCTGCCTGCTGCCATGCTACTGAGTCATTTATTTTAGGTGGCATTGGAATTCACAAAGGTTATTGAAAGAAAAATTAACAACGTGTATTTATTAAAAAACTAGGTTTTACATCCAAATCTTTTCCCAAGATAGCGGATTTTATCGAGGAATATTTGGAGATATTGATTACGCTCTTTTAAATCGGGTGTGAACACTGGGGAGTGAAAATGATAGGCAAATTACTAGATCACCGTTACCAAGTCATTAAAGTCCTTGCTACAGGAGGCTTTGGTGAAACATACATTGCTAAAGATACCAAGCGACCGGGCAGCCCCGTCTGCGTTGTCAAGCACTTAAAGCCTGCGAGTTCTGACTCCAAAGTGTTTGACACTGCCAGACGGCTGTTCCATAGTGAAGCCGAAACTCTGGAAAAATTGGGCAACCATGACCACATACCTCGGCTTTTGGCTTATTTTGATGAAAACCAAGAATTTTATTTGGTACAAGAATTTGTTGAAGGGCATCCCCTCAGCGATGAATTGCATCCGAATCGTCGCTGGAGTGAAAGCCAAACGATCGCGATGCTACAGGAAGTTCTCGGTATATTAAAATTTGTCCACGGTCAGGGCGTTATTCACCGTGACATCAAACCAGATAACATTATCCGTCGCTCTTCTGATGGCAAATTAGTTTTAGTTGACTTTGGGGCAGTCAAGCAATTACGCGTCTCTTCTGGATATTCTGCCCATACGCAATTGTTTACTGTTGCGGGAAACCATTCTGCTACGGTAGCGATTGGGACTCCCGGTTATATGCCCACAGAACAAGGACAAGGAAAACCCCGCCCTAACAGCGATCTTTACTCCTTGGGTATTATTGCTATTCAAGCGCTGACGGGTGTTGCACCAATGGATTTGCAAGAAGACACCTACACGGGGGAAATTTTATGGCAGCATTTAGTTCCTGTCAGCAATAATTTTGAAGCAGTTTTAAGCAAGATGGTGCGATATCACTTTAAAGATCGCTACCAAAGTGCATCGGAAGCCCTTCAATCGTTACAATTGTTTGCCCCGGCGTCTTCAGCACCTGTAGAATATGTTAACAATTCTACAAGCTCCCAAGCCATCAAGTATTCATCTCCTGAATCCCGACAGAAAACGATCGCCGTAGCCCCATTAAATCCCGTTGCTCGTTCACCAATAGCAGCTGCGCCTAAATCGACACCCAAAAGTTCTAGCGGACCAGACCTACTACAGCTATCAATCTTAGCTCTTTTAGCCGGTGGCGCTGCTGCGATTACCCCAACTGTGGTGAAAAACGTTCAAAATGTTGTCTCTAATTTTGTTGATAATGACGCAACAAAATCAGCACAAATTTGCTTGGCTGTTATTAAAGAAAATTCAAATATTCGGTCTGAACCTAGTAACCTTTCGGATAGCGTTATAAAAACTATTACAAAAGATAGTCATTTTGAAGTGACAGGTTTGCGAACAAAACGCGGTTGGGTACAACTTAAACTCGATCCTAAAACCTCAGGTTGGGCGCATTCCGATGTCATTAAAAATAATGAACTCTGGGTTGATTGCCTCCGAGACAAAGGAACTGCAGTTAAAACAGAGGATGATGACGATCTCATTACAGTCCGTTCTGTTCCCAAAGCAAAATCAAAACCAGATGTAAAGCCAAGCCCATCATCTTCAGAAGATTTGCTGAAAAAATTACAGGGTACGTATGTTGACGATCCTAAGATTTTAGAACAAGCAAGAAAGAAGTATGAATCGGGAGATTTACCGGGTGCGATCGCATTACTAAAATCTGTTACGTCTAACGCTCCTGCTATCCAAGAAACAACAGAAATGGTCGCTCAATGGCAAAAGGATTGGGCTAAAGCAGAAGCCCTATTTAAAGATATTGATACAGCGATTGGCGAAGGACAATGGGATAAAGTTTTAGGCTATAAAGACGAGCCAGAAAAATTACCCAACATTCAGTATTGGCGAGATAAAATAGATCCTCTCTTTAAACAAGCTGCTGATAATTTAGTCAAACAAGAACCGCCTAAAACAAACCCTCAAGAATCAAATGCTGAGCGTTAAATTTGTTAGTTGTTAGTTGTTAGTTGTTAGTTGTTAGTTGTTAGTTGTTAGTTGTTAGTTGTTAGTTGTTAGTTGTTAGTTGTTAGTTGGTATCGGTTAATAATTAGGGCTTGCTGAAAAAGAAAAAAAGGAGACAGTCTCTAAATTCTCAGACTATAGAAGTATATTCAGGTGCAAGAGAGGAGGGTAGAATAGCCAAAAATGCTTGCATCACTGCGATCGGCAGCATCAAGTATGCTGTTAGTAACCATGTACCGAAAACAGGGACAAACTTCAATCCCAACTGAAAACTTTGAACTCCCGTTCGAGGGCAAGTTATCAGAAGATAATCGTTGGGTAATGATGGCTGCTTTCATTCCTTGGACAGAATTTGAAGAAGAATATTCTTCATTTTTCTCAGTAGAGATGGGAGCACCTGCCAAATCTTTTCGGATGGCATTAGGGGCATTAATAATCAAAGAAAAGTTGGGGATAAGCGATAGAGAAACAGTAGAGCAAATTAAAGAAAATCCTTATCTACAGTACTTTATAGGAATGTCATATTATAGTAATGAAGCTCCATTTGATGCATCAATGTTGGTACATTTTCGGGAAAGAATTAGTGTGGAGCTTGTTAACAAAGTGAATCAAGAAATGGTGAAGAAGATGCTAGAAGCAACATCTTCTAAACTATCTGAAAAAAAAACAGAATCACCAGAAGAAGAAGGTGAGACACCCAAAAATCGGGGAAAATTAATAATAGATGCAACTTGTGCTCCGGGTGATATCAGCTATCCGACAGATTTAGAGCTACTCAATCAAGCAAGAAAACAGACAGAGAAAATTATAGACTTACTTTACGAACAGACTTTGGGTCAATTAGAGAAAAAACCAAGAACCTATAGAGAGAGGGCTAGAAAGGATTATCTAGCAGTCGCTAAAAAACGTCGCGTTTCCCAAAAAGACAGGAGAAAAGCAATTAGAAAACAACTTCAATATATCAAAAGAAACTTATCTCATATTGAACAGCTAATTATTTCAGGAGCCTCTCTGGAAGATTTAAGTCACAGACAATATAAGATGTTGCTTGTAGTTGCAGAAGTCTACCGTCAACAACTCTGGTTGTATGAAAATAAAAAACAGAGTATTGACGACCGCATTGTCAGTTTAACCCAACCACATATCCGTCCAATTGTCCGAGGGAAAGCTGGTAAATCGGTAGAATTTGGGGCAAAATTGTCTGCTAGTTGCTTTGAAGGATATATATTTTTAGACCATATAAGTTGGGATAATTTTAATGAATCAGGAGACTTAAAAGCTCAAGTAGAAGCCTTTAAAAATTACACAGGGTACTATCCAGAATCTGTTCATGTTGATAAAATTTATCGCACAAGAGAGAACCGAGCTTGGTGTAAAGAAAGAGGTATTATAATGAGCGGACCTCCTTTAGGAAGACCCCCAGCTAATGTTAGTAAAGAAAAAAAGAAACAAGATTTAGAATCTGAGAGAATTCGTAATTGTATTGAGGGAAAATTTGGACAGGGGAAAAGAAGATTTAGCCTCAATCGCGTGATGACGAAACTTGCTCATACTTCTGAAACTGCAATTGCTATTACTTTTTTAGTGATGAATCTTTCTACTCAGCTCTCGCGGCTATTTTATGCTTTTTTATGTCTATTTTTTAAAACTACACCTTTTTCCCCATTTACTATTATTGAAAATAATCAGTCCTTAAATCATAGATAGCATCTGCTTATATTAGACCCTTGTTGAGTAACTAATCAATTCTTATCTTGCTGTTTTCTGACTTTTTCAGCAAGCCCTAATTAGAGGTGATTGGTTATTCGACTACTAACCACTAACCAATAACCACTAACCAATTAAACTATTTTTTCACTGGTTGGGGTGCAGTTGGTCGCTCCAGACTAGCAGTGAAAAAGTAAATGCGATCGCAATATTGGCTTTGGTTAGAGCAAACAGCTTCCACAGCAACATTGGAAACATTGCTTACATCAAGTGCCAAAGTAGTTGGCTGACCGGGCGCGACAGTGCGATTCTCAGCCTGTTTGCCATCCAAGTACACTTTCACCTCAACAGTTGTACTGTTTGTGCTGTTATCGCGCATTCCAAAACCTAGATTTAAAGTTTGAAACACTGATTGAGGACGGTTTTCGGGCTTAATATTGCAAGTGAGTGAAGCCGATCGGTAACCGGGTCCTAGATAAAATTGACTAGTATAAACTGCTCTTCCTATAGAAACATCAAGATTTTGCTCGCGAGCAGTGCCAAGTCCACTGTTAACACATTTGGCATTCAGCAAGGGTACAGGGCGCTGTGCCTTTTGCGCTTGAGCAATTTCGACCGTAGTAACAGTGGTAGCTAAGGATAAAAGTATACTAGTGGCGATCCCTGAAGCAATTAAACTATTTTTTTGCATTTTTGTCTAATAAATAAATTTGCAGCAATAGGCAAAAACAAGAATAATAATAACTTGGTTTGGTTAGTGGTTAGTAGTTAGTGGTTAATGGTTAGTAGGGGCGCAATGCCTTGCGCCCCTACTAAGTTAATCAACTCTGACACGGAAACGAATGTAAGCAGGGTTACCACTAGAAGCCCCAAAAGTGCCAAAGTTAACAATCACAGCACCCCTGCTATTTGTCTGGCTCAAGCAGGTATTGTTTGCAGGTAAAGGTGCTAGAGGAGTTAAAAATGTACCTTGGTCTGCACCAGTACCGCTACCAACAACGGCAATAGTACCGTTACTGTAACTTGTTCCTTCTGGAATTAAATCGCAGAATCTGACATCGTTCGTATTTTGAGCAAGGAAGTAGATTGTGTATTCGACTTCATCACCACTTTGTAAAGGAGTTTGAAGGTCGCGAATGCCGAGAACTGGTTGTAACTGATTGATATTATTGTCATCATCACCAGAACCGTCATCAAAAGTATTGAAATTGCCACTAATGGGCTGATTGTTTCTTAATACGTTGGTAATCCGCTTGACTAAGCGTAAGTTAGGTTCACCTGCACCTACAGCAGAAGCAAAGAAACCAAAGTCTACTGTGTCAATATTTTGACCGGCAGCTAAGGTAACGGTTTCTGGTGGAACTAGTGTGGGGGTGAAGTCCGCAGGACGATCGCTCACAGTCACTCTGTAAGTACCTACAGGTAAGTTGGGGAACAAATATCTACCGTTTTCATCAGTAGTTGCAGAACGGTTGATATCGTCAGGTGTACCTGATTGACCGTCAGGACCTGGACTTGTCAATGTTACGGTAGCGCCACTGATTCCCCTTTCTCCTGGATCTTGAGCGTTATTGCGATTGGTGTCAATAAAGACAGTATCGCCAATGGAACCGAGTTGCTGCTGTGTAAAACCAAAATCAGCCGTGTCAAGATTTTGACCTGAGGCTAGAGTAATGGTGGCTGGTGGAGTTTGAGTTGGGTTAGCACCTGTAGGTGGGTTGGAGACGGCGACTCTATAGTTCCCTGTAGTTAAATTGGGGAAGCTGTATCTGCCATTATTGTCAGTAGTCGCAGTCCGGCTGATATCATCAGATGTGCCAAACTGACCATCGGGTCCCGCACCTGTTAGGGTAATAGTGCGACCGCTAATTCCTGGTTCTCCTGCATCTTGAGTACCGTTCGCATTAGTATCTGTGTATACAGTGTCACCAATTGAGCCTAGTGCTTGCTGAGTGAAGCCAAAATCTGCTGTGTCAAAATTCTGACTGGCTCCCAAAGTAATGGTTGCAGGTGGAGTCTGAGTGGGGTTGAAACCACCGGGAGGATTGGTGACGGTAACTCTGTAATTCCCAGGAGGTAGACTGGTAAAACTGTATCTACCATTACCATCCGTAGTGGTGGTACGGTTGATGTCGTCAGGTGTACCAAATTGACCGTCGGGTCCAGCACCTACTAGACTAATGTTGCGATCGCTAATCCCTGGTTCTCCTGGGTCTTGAACGCCGTTGGCATTAGTATCAGTATATGCTGTGTCACCAATAATACCTTGTGCTAACTGAGTAAAGCCAAAATCAACGGTATTGATAGTTTGACCAGCCGCTAAATTAACGGGGTTAGGCTGAGTCAGTGTTGGGTTGAAACCAGCAGGCGGGTTGTTAACAGTAACTCTATAGGTACCTGGAGGTATATTGGTAAAACTGTAGTTCCCGTTGTTATTAGTATTTGTGGTTTGGGAAGTATCGTCAGGTGTACCAAGCTGACCGTCAGGACCCGCCCCTGTTAAGACGAGGGTGATGTTAGGAAGCCCTGGTTCTCCTGGGTCTTGGGTGTTGTTCCCATTAGTATCATTGAACACTGTATCCCCAATTGTACCGTTTGCTCCCGGTCGGAAACCAAAATCAACAGTGTTGAGAGTTTGACCACTCGCCAAAGTGATGGGATTGGGCTGAGTTAAAGTTGGTGTTAAACCAGCAGGAGGGTTGCTAACGGCTACTCGATAAGTGCTTGCGGGTAAATTCGTAAAATTATAGTTACCGTTGTTATTGGTAGTTGTGGTTTGGGTGGTATCGTCTGCTGTCCCAAGCTGACCGTCAGGACCAGCGCCTGTAAGGACGAGGTTAATGTTAGCAATTCCCGTTTCTCCAGGATCTTGAACGCTGTTACCGTTAGTATCAGTAAACACAGTATCCCCAATTGTCCCACCTGCTCCTTGCTGGAACCCAAAGTCAATGGTGTTAATGGTTTGACCGTCCGCTAGAGCGATCGGATTGGGCTGAGTCAGGGTAGGCGTAAAACCTGCTGGAGGCGTGGTAACAGCAACTCTATAAGTTCCTGGGGATAAGCTGGGGAAGCTGTAGTTACCGGTGTTATTGGTAGTTGTGGTTTGGGTTGTGTCGTCTGCCGTACCCAATTGACCGTCAGGGCCAGCACCCGTTAAAGTGAGGGGAACGTTAGCAATGCCAACTTCACCAGGATCTTGAACGCTGTTACCATTGACATCGTTGAAAACAGTATCGCCTATTATACCTGTTCCCGTTGGTACACAAATTTGTAGTCTTGTAAGACCAATGGTTTCATCTTGATCTGGCGCACCGAATTCTGTTCCCGGTTCATAGGTAATTTGAATTCGATTCACCGGATTGGCGATCGCAGCTGAGACGTTACCAAAGGATTCTGCGGGAAAAGCATTCTCAATAATACCTTCTGCAACGTTGCCAGTCACTCTAACATATTGACCGGGTGATACAAGGTTGACTCCAACAGGTGTGTTGCCGTTGAATGCATTGACTGTAACTCTATCTTGGTATACGAATTCTTCCCCGTTGATAGTGTCACGCGCACCATCTCGGTCAACATCTAAAAGGGTCAGGGGGGATGCTAAAGTGATTGGCTGTGAAAAGGTAATGGTGAGCGTTGCGCTACTACCCACAGGTGCTGGATCGTTAAGTGGAAAACCTATATTAAACCTCAGATTTGGTCCGGCAAGACCACCATAGACGTCATTGCTAATTAATGTTTGATTTTGATCGATAACTTGACCAGGGATGCTTTCGGTGAAACTAATAGTGGCATTAATTCCATTAATAGTCAGGTTTTGACTGGTAATTCCAGCAACGTTGTTAGCTGGATTCCAGTTGAGTGTCTGTGGCGTTGTATTAGCCGGACAACTTGTTGTTTGTGCTAACACCTTTCCACCTCCGGAAACGATCCCCAGTAAGGGAACTTGTGCGAGAGTGAAAAGTGATGTCAGTAGTGTTTGCTTGAATGTCAGAAAACGGGGTGTTTTTTTATCAATCTTATTAAATTCAGGAGTCACAGCAAATTCCCTATTGACAAACTAATGGAGGGAGTGGGGAGTGGGGAGACAAGGCGGAAGGTATCAATGCCCCATTCCCTATTCCCCATTTCCTATTCCCTATTTCTGTTCCGTCGCCGTTCGATTTGTAAATCTTGCTCTTGATCTTCAATGATGAGTTCGATACCTCTCACATCTCTGAAGATAATTTCGACTCGGCGATCGCGGGCGTAATCAACAATATCTGTACTACCAGGAACTTTCCTTCGACTTTCACCAAAGGAACGGATGGTCATTCTTTCTGGTGGGATGCCCTTGCGTAATAAATAATTTCTTACAGATAATGCTCTTCGTCTTCCCAGGGCTTGGTTGTAAGCATCGCTAGCACGGGGATCTGCGTGACCCTGTAATTCAATGACGATGAAAGGATATTGTTGCAGCACTTCTGCCACGCGATCGAGAACCGCAGCACTTTCTTGACTAATAAAGGATTTGTCAAGTGCAAAGTGAACGTTTCTCGGTACTTGTATCCGTATTGGTTCTGGAGGTATTTCTGGTTCTGGTTCTGGTTCTGGTTTGGGAGGTATGGGGCGAGATGTACATTGGGGGGGTTGTATTCTCTGTGGCTTTGTCTCTGGGGTAGGGTTGGTAAAAGTTCCACTCGTCCCAATAAATGCAGCAACAGCAGGTTCCGATGTTCCGTATTTGGGGTCGGTGGCGATCGCGCTTACAATCTCCCCATTTTGTAAATTTTCCACCGCAATACTAAACTTGCCTTTTTCGTCAACTTGTGCTTTACCTAAAGGTTCTCTTAAAGCTCCATAACCAGGTTCGTAGAGTGCTTGCTTACCTGTTTGATAATCACTCAAACGGTAAATCGTAACTTCCGAACCGGGGTCAGCTTTTCCTTGTAAAGTGACACTACTACCAGTAGGAACAAATGTCCTTGTGGCAAATTCTGGAGCGTTAATTGCAGCATTACCTGTATCCAGTCGGCGATTGGAAGAATTGCGTCGGGGATTGGGACCGTCACCTCTTTGAAAATCGCTGACATCCAGATTTCCTTGAGTATTGAGGTCAATGCTCAACCCTTCTAGCGCTGCAAATTTGTTGTCAGTGATGACATTGCCCTTGCTATTAGGGAAAGCCGACACGACAACACCAGGTCCAGTTTGATAGTCAATTTCATTTCCTATTACCTGATGGTTTCTGCCCATCAAGTAAACTGCTGCCCGTCGCAAACGCCTGCCATTGTAAGTGATGCGGTTATTCTGGATTTGAACATCTCCTTCTGGTTTAAATAAATACACCCCAGCACCATCGTTAGCACAAATTAAATTGCCAACAATCTGGGATTTATTCACCACACCTTCAAATCGCAAAGCGTCTGGCATTCCAGCTAGCCCGTTACCAACAATAATATTTTCAGAAACTACCGTATTTTCACCGCGCACAGAAGTAATAATAGCACTGCCTTCATGGTAGTAAATACGGTTCCGCCGAATTGTTGCTCCTTGAGAGTTAAAAACATAAACTCCAAAAGCTGAGGTTGACTCTGGTAGTTTTTCATCCACAGTCAATCCCAACCAGTTGTTTTCAATCACAACGTTTTTTGGAGGAACATTTTTTTCATAAAACGGAAAATCATCATTTGGGGGTTGCTGTTGGCGGGTATTTGGGGGTGGGAGAGGATGAGAAATAACTATATCCCCTGGTGGTGTGGTTAAAGTGGCTGGTTTCGGCTTGCCATCATATATTAGTAAATTGCCCAGTTGCTGCTTAACTGGGCTAGCTGTAAAACCGTAAAGGCTTAAACCCCGAATTGTGATGCCATCAGCAACCACTGTTAAACCGCGAAAAATTTCGCGCTCTGGTGCGGGAGAAATCGCCACCACAGGAATTGGAATAGCAATTTCAGCAGTCGCCGAACCAGAAGCATCGTATCCGGGCTGAGTAGTGCCATCTATAACCAATCCTGGAGCAGCCAGATCGGGTAATTGTTGCTGTAACTGGATGGCAGTGGCTCCCCCAGGAAGATTAAACTCAATGCGAGAACTGCCATTACTTGCTGGTTGGATTTGTGCTTTTTCTGCACTGCTTAACTTTTCGGCAGAAAGCGTACCGTTAGCCAATTCAATGGCTTCCCGTAAAGTTAGCTGCTCATCAGCTTTAACATCACCATCTTGATTGCTGTTTACTACAATTCTGAGGGAGTTGGGAGTGGGGAGTTGGGAGTTGCGAGTTGGAGGTGTTTGTGTGATTCTTCCCCATTCCCGATTCCCCATTCCCCATTCCCCAGTTTCCAGCCCGTATGCAACACCCGAAGGTAAAAGACAAAGGGCGATCGGTAATAAAACTAAGGGATTAGGGAGTAGGGAGTAGGGAGTAGGGAAATGTTGTCGTGTTATTTTTCCCCAGTCCCTATTACCTATTCCCCATTCCCTATTCCCCAATCGAAGATAAACTTTGCTCTTGAACATCACTCACTCCTCTCCACCACTGAATCTGCGAAAAGCCGCTCGCTTTTTGAGGGAATTAATTAGCTTAATTGTGGACTTTTGTAACTCAAACAATTTTGGATTGTGGATTGTGGATTGTGGATTGTGGATTGTGGATTGTAGATTGCGAAATTTCTCCATTCCCCATTCCCTATTTTTCAAACGTTGAATGAGTTTTTGAGTGGGGAGTTGGGAATTTTTCTTAATTCTTCTTCCCCATTCCCCATTCCCCATTCCCCACTCCCTATTACTAATTTCCGACTCTCGCTGCTGCTTGGGTACGGGCTTTTGCAATCCAAAGCCACCCAAAAGTTCATTCAGTTTGAGGCTGATATTGACGTAGAAACCTCCTTCAGATCGGTAACTACTAAAATCACGGTCATCGTCCACACTGCCAAAGCTATAACCTACACCTAAGCGCAGATCGGGTGTTAAGTAATACCCACCTTCTACGGCAACACCAAACTGATTATAATCCGATCCACTGTCAAAACTTTGTCCTATCCAGCGTCCTTCCACAGCTAAATCGGTTCGGTAACCAAGTCTGTAAGTTGCTCTGAGTTGTGCCAATTGGGTATTACTATCGTTAGTCTGGTTGTTGCCAAGATCGCCGCTATTTGCTAAGCGAAAAGCGTACTTACCATAGAATTCCCATCGCCAGTTGGGGGCATATATTCCTTCACCTGAGAGTACGTGAGCGTTTGAGTCTCTATCATTGCTAAATTCTGGGATTGAACCGTAGTTTTGACGCCACTCGTATTTCAGCAATCCATTGAATTTATCACTGTTTGGATCGCGATACGCTACACCAAATCTGAGGTTGATAGCGTCTCCCAAGTCGTCCACTCTGCCTACAAATCCAGAGGAACTAGGGCTAGAGGGGAGATACACGGGGATATTTGCCCCACCTGCTTGTTGAAAGCGAACTAGGGCTGTGAGGGCGGGTGAGAGTTTGCCTGCTGCTCCTGCTGTGATGACGAGGTTATTGTCATCATCACCATCACGATATTCAAACTTCGCACCAGCTTTAAAGTTGGGATTATCGGTGTAGTCCAATCCAATGCTGTAAACACTACCAGCAAACAGCCCTAATGAAGCCGTATTGGAACCCGTAACAGAGGTTTGGAATATTCCGTCTGCGGCATTGTTATTAAATATGTTCTTGAAGACATATTGGTAACCCACGCTCAGTTTCAAGCCGGGAGCGATGCGAGCACCGTGATTGATTCCTACGGCTCCTTGACCTTGTAAGCCGTTGAATCCAGATAAAACTGAGTACTGACCGCTCAGGAGCGTATCATCAGAAAATTTGTGCTCGAGTATCGTGTCTAATGAGGTGATAGAGTTGCCTCGTAATACGCTGCTGTCATCGTAAAACTGGTGTGCTAGTCGGAATGTGACTCCTGGGTAAGCCTTCCAGTCTAATGCCAGGGTTGTTCTGTTGGGATAGAGTGGGTCGCTATCGCCCAAATTCAATTCATTTTGAGCTTGGAAGGTCAAAGCTTGAGTGAGGGGTAGCTTGAGCCGAGATACCAACTGACTAGCATCGCCTTCAAATTGATCGCCCACACGGTCTTCGCGGGAACGGTTGACGTACTCCAAACTGAAATCGGAAAAACGACCAATAAATTTAAATTTTTGTAAAATTCCAGCGCGGATAGTTTCCAGTTCGTTATTGACTCTAGAACCAAAACTAGCAGGTACTGGTTCTGGATTGAATACGTCAAAAAACGGTGTAACACCTAAGGAACGCCCGAAGTTCTCTTCGTAGTCGTATGCGGCTGTCAGGAAGGTGGAGTCGGTGACTCTGGCTAAAAGAGAGCCTCCATAGCGTGTTTGTCCTGCTGTGTAGCTATAGGTGGCGTTGTTGGAGAAACCTTCGTCAGAAGAACGATAATAGGCTCTGGCTCGAAGGCGATCGCCAATATTGCCAATAGCTTCTAATCTATAAGCATTACCCGTTCCATCCTCTCCATTGAGGAGGCTACCGCTAGAGCGAGCAAATTCCCCAATAATCTGACCGCTATTTCCTAAAGAGACAAGGAAATCTGCTCCATACAGTTCAAAGTCTTGACCATCTTGGTATTCCCGCAGGTAACTACCTCCCAGGAAAGTTTTATTATCTGTCTCCTGAGAAATGTTGAATTGTACCCGCCCTCCAAGAAGAGTAGACGTTTCCTCTCCTTCGTCCGGTTGGTAGGAGACAACAAGCCGTTTTACCAAAGTCGGACTGAAGGGCTGTGTTGATACGGCGAAAACCGATTTATAAAGCTTAAGCGTTCCTCGGTCATAGTCAATTTCGTAATCTCGACCGCGAAATAGTTGTTTGCGGTCTAAAATTGTACCGGGACGGTTGATCTCTTCTTCTTCCAAATAGACGCTTTCACTCCCAGGAACCAGCAAACGCCGTGACAAAAAGTAGTCACCACTTGTACCGTCGGGAACGATAATATCTCTGGCGTAACCTTCAATGTTGTTAGCGTATAAACCTGTGATTTGAACAGGTCCAAAGCTGAAGTTCCCCTTGAAACCATGTAGTTGACGGTTTGTAGCAGTGTACAGTTGGGAGACTCTGGCAAATTCTTCAGTATTGTAGTCCCCCCACATGGCGTAGTCAGGATCGGCTCCTAACACGGGGCTGCTGCGCTCAAAGCGAAGATAAACACTGTCTATCGAAGGTGCTGTGGAAGTGACGGTAGAACTGTCACCGTAGACGGGATATTGTTGTTCGCAAAGCTGATCGGGTTTGCCAAATAAGCGCACATTACCATTACAGTCTTGATTGAGAGGGCGATCGCTGTTATAGGCTCCTGTAAACAACCAATCTCCGACTTTACCTGTAGCAAAAACGGCTGCACTTAAGTCAACCTCAGTTCCTTCATCCAAATCTTGTGGAACAAATTCACGAAAACTTCCCCAGTAATTTGTGCCACGAGCACCTATCCGTAAGTTTACTACCCCAGTTGCCAGTGAAGGTCGCAGGTAGGTTGTAAATTCTACCTGGGTATATGCTTCTATCGGGGTATCTTTGAACTTTTCAATGCTCGAATTATCGGTTTGTTGGGGGAAGGGGGTGTCGTTTAAAACACCTCTTTGTCCAAAAAAGGGTGAATCTTTGATAACGTCCCTGTCTCTTCGGAAGGGGTTTTGTGTCCTAATACTTTCTACCGCCGCCCGCACGCGAACTTGTTGGGGTTTAATATCCGATTGCAAAGTGGCGGTAAATTCTCCACCGCGTGCTATTACCTGAAACCCTCCTTGGTCTTTATCTTGGTCAGCGCCTATAAATTTCCCCGCACTGGATGTCAGGGTGACCACTATGTCCTCACGGATTATTTGACCATTTTCATCGGTCACCTGTCCCGTGAACCTAATAGTAGAACGTCCATCCGCTTGGACTCGTGGCTCGCCAACAGGTACAATGTCAATTTTTATTTGGTCGCCAATTATCTCTGAGGGAGTGGGGAGTTGGGAGTTGGGAGTGGGGGAGGGGGAATTGGGATTGGGAGAGGGGGAGACAGAGGGAGTGGGGAGTTGGGAGTTGGGAGTGGGGGAGGGGGAATCAGGATTGGGGAGTTGGGAGTTGGGAGTGGGGGAGGGGGAATCGGGATTGGGGGAGGGGGAGACAGAGGGAGTTGGGAGTTGGGAGTTGGGAGTGGGGGAGGGGGTGAGGGGGAGAGTGGGAGAGGGGGTGAGGGGGGTAGTTGGGAGTTGGGAATATGAAGTAGGAAGCGCAATGCCTTGCGCCCTTACGGGAGTTGAGAGTGGTGATATTTCCCCATTCGCCATTCCCCATTCCCTATTCTCTGGCACGTTAGTTGCTTCAGCACGGGAGAATATGGCTTCGCCTACAAAGGAAGGTAAAACGACTGCCACAAAGGCACTCCAAATACCTAAACTAGTACGGGTGCAAGGCATTGCGCCCCTATTAACTAGGGTGGAAGGCAACATGAATAAAGAATAGGGAATGGGGAATAGGGAATGGGGAATAGGGAATTCCTTCTTCCTTTTTCCTTCGTTGGTAACTTTAACTTCAAGCTTTCTTGTTTTCATCGCTTATCCTCTGAAAACGCAGGCGTAACACCAAAATTCACTCTTGCCATACTATTAGGCGCTAGCTTTACTAGACGTGATTGACTGTTCCTTTCAATGAAGTATGTGTTAGGTGCCAAACCATAGCCTGGTAAGCTTGTCAAGTCTAGTGTTGCTGTTCGATGTCCCGGAATGACATTTGCTAGGGAGAACAGTCCTTTAGGATCGGTGACGATGCGATTGCCATCATCCATATAGATTACGGCATTAGGAATTCCTGGTTCGTTTGGTTGCTGTTCGCCATCAAAATTTTTATCAACAAATACTCGTCCAATCAAGGTACCGCAATCTGAGACTATTCCGGGTCGAATTCTCACTAGGTGACTGGCTTGGTTACTTCTCAAGTTTCCAGAACTTGCTTGTGCTAAGTTTCTGCCAGTGCCTTGAATGGCATCTGGTGTGACTTCAACGGCATAACGAACATCTAAAGTTTGATTGGGTTGTAGTGGAGTTGTTGAGGTGATTGTGACTGTACGATTTGATGTCGCGTTAGCAGTCAAAGGCACTTGCGTACCTCCTATGGAACCTTGCAGTGTTCTGGGCACAAATTGCAGCCCTACAGGTAGTCTGTCTGCGATCGTTAAATTGGGTAATGATGACGTACCCGAGTTTCTAATAGCAAGACGGTAAATGACATTGTCGCCCGGTTCAGCAGCTGCGCGATCGCCTGTTTTCAGTATCTGTAAAGCAGCTTGACCTGCTCTGAATGTGACGGGATTGGACGATCTTGTTTCCGTAATGTTGCCTGCACCAGAACCAGCGGTATTTGTGATTACTCCCGTTGGCGTCTGAGCTACAGACGGCAGGAAACTGTAAGCAAAAATACCTGAGATGGTAAAGGTAAAAAAGAGGCTTTTATGCCTCAGCCATGAGGATATAAAAGTCATTGCTCAACCGATAACAAAGGTTTTTCTTTCGTTTAGGTTTCTATAAAACAACCTAATTTTTTCCGTTAATCCTAAACTCTCTTTATGAGTCAGATTTTTACTCTTGAAAATCCTGTCAGAGATAACAACATGGATTTTCAATATGAGGGAAGTTTGAGTTTCGGCACTGAAAAATGTATGCATACCTCAAAACTAAGATTGAATCACAGATATGTAAGCTTTTGCTTTTATAAGGAAAATATTGCAGATAACTTCATAAAAGTGAACTCTTGCAGTTACGACAGTGCTTCCATTGCAGTGAGCAAGCAACAATCACAGAAGCAAGCGTTGTATGCAAATAGTTCCTTGTGAATACACAATGGTGTTTTGCTAAAAGCACCTTTCTACTGTTAAAGAAAGGCATATACTCTACTTGTGGTAGAGCAATAGGTGGGATATTGACCTGCTTTTGATACCATTGTGTTTTTTTCATTTTTATGTTACAAAATGTTTATTTTTTTACTGCCAGAGTATAATAAAGAGTATCGACCTGTGTTTGCACACAGACTTCTTGTCAATAGAGTGAATAGCAGATGAACACCATTGACAATCCGACTGAGATACAAATATGCAGAAGTTACAGACGCATTCAGCTGAGTTGTTGCGTGAAAATCACGAAAGAACTGCATGACCTACCTGCGCTGTTTTCCCGAAATTCCAATGACTTGCTCAAATGGTTATCAAAACAACTGAACTCAAAAATGTTGAGATGTCATTTTATCAGTGAATTGGTAATAGGTAAAGCCCAAGCTATACCCAATCCACAACTTTAAGAATCATTGGATTTGGCATTGAACAAATACGTTTCAGAAGAATAATACAGTAAACTGTAAACAATGCACCAGATTGCTTTATCGAATCTTTATTTTTGACTGGGTATTAGGTAACATCGTTATCATCTAGAAGTATCTCACAAACAATTAGATAGATAACAATTTATCTCAAAATTTATGTTTAAAAATTATTTCTCTATGAAGTTTAAAGGAGCTTTAGCATATATTTGCTGTTTTTTCACATACTTGCATAGTCAGTGACCAGTGACCAGTGACCAGGGAGTAAGTTTATGATTGACAGATAGGTACTTTAATATAACGAAAATTTCGAGCGCAGTCAGCGATTTTGCGCTCAGAATATGCTGTCTACAAATTTTAAGCTGGTGTCAGCAGCGTTCAACAAAGTGGACGAAAAGCCCAATGCCCCTGACCCCTAACTAATATGTGTCATCGTAATCATGTGTTTCAACTCGTCTAACATCGCTGCGAGGGGGTAAAAACTCGGGACGACGTACAGGCGCAAGTGGTGGCGTGGGACCATTATAAGGATGAATGACTTGTACGGTACGGGTGGGACGGGGCTTTTGTGAGAACAAAGCGTTTATCCCAGCGACGACTACACCTCCGCCAACGGTTAAAGCCATACCGCCTACAGCCCAAACAATACCTGATGACCACCAAGGATTTTGTGACTGCTGCAACGCTGCTTGCTGTGCTGCTTGGACTTGATTTTGTTGTTGAGCACTCCACTGAGCCAGGGTATGTTGGATTTGTCCCTGAAGTTGTTGGTTTTGTTGTTTGAGGTCTACATTTTCCTTCTGCAGTTGGGCGGTTTCCAACTTCATCCGTTCCATCTGTACCCGTAACTCTTCAGTGTTGGAGCTTATCGGTGCTGGATTGGGATATGTTTGATTGGGATACGCAGCAGTTGGAGGCATCACTGCTGGTGGTGCTACTACAGTCGTTGGCATCTGTGGGGTAATAGTGAAGCCAGACTGAATGGGAGTTGCTGAGCCTTTGAGTAGCAAAAGAGCTGCCAACCCAGCTACGGCAACTCCGCCGATAAATGCCATACTCTCACTCATTGCCCTCTCCCTTAAATTGCAAAGAAACTACCACGGTCGTTAACTGACGCTCTCTCACACTCATAAGATATATACCCTAGTGAATTTCACATACAGCCTTTACCCTATTTTGCGGTATTATTTGGTTTTTTACCGCTACATATGCGCTTTTTATATTCAAGACCATATCTGTTAAATTGTCTACCAACGAAGGTGAAAAAAAACTAGCATTTTTTATCAAAAGAGTTAAGTAACTATGCTTACTCAGGATGTAGTAATTGCTGTCTTTAGACTTTGGCAAAACTCGGCAATGGCAATGAGTCCTTGCTGTCGCGTCCCGAATGCCAAACGCTTTACAAAAGCACTACCGACGATGACTGCATCGGCTCCCCATTCTTTCACTTGTTTAGCTTGTTCTGGTTGCGAAATGCCAAAACCGACACCAATAGGTTTATCGGTAACGCCACGAATCTGCTGTAGTAAATCTGAGACTCGTACTTCTAAGCGCGATCGCATTCCCGTAACACCCGTAACACTTACCAAATAAATAAAACCTTGGGAAGAGCGAGCAATTGCTTCTATACGTTCGGAAGAACTCGTTGGAGCCACCAGCAAAATAACATCTATATCTATTTCAGAAGCGAATTTGAGTAAGCCAGATGCTTCTTCCAAAGGTAAATCTGGTACAACCAATCCTGCTACCCCAGCAGATGCTATATCTTTAAAAAACTTTTCAATTCCACGATTGAGAATTGGGTTGTAATAAGTAAACAAAATAACAGGGGCTTGCAAACTTGGAGTTACATTTTGTAACATTTCTAGTACTTTATCCAAAGTTATGCCTTGTTGTAAAGCGCGAGTAGCTGCGGCTTGAATCACCGGTCCATCTGCGAGAGGATCGGAGTAAGGAACGCCCAATTCAATTATGTCTGCTCCATTACGATCCAGAATTTGCAGTGCTTCTGCCGTTGTTTCCAAATCTGGATCGCCAGCAGTGATAAATGGAATCAGAGCGCATTGGGATTGACTTGCAAGATTTTTAAAGCGATTGGAAATAGCTGTCATTGGTCATGAGTCATTTGTCAGTTGTCCTTTGACACTATACCCAAAGACAAAGGACAAATAACAAAGGAAGAACAAATTTACACTTGAGATTGTTCTTCTTGTTCGATTTCAGCTTGAATTTTTGCCAACTCTTCAGGAGACAGTTCTTCCAATCGTTTTTTGAAAAAGGCGTCTTCGTACTTTTCCCGTTGTGTGTGGTAAGTCATTTTTTTGCCCACTGCACGGGACATATAGGTTAGCAACCAGACAATTAACCCGACAAAGAGTACGGCTTGAGTCCAAATTCCAGCTTGTGCGCCATCTAAACCCACTAGCTGAAGTGACAAATATACCAAGCCACCTAATATAAAAATGCCAAAACCTATTCCAATAGCGTCAATGCGTCGCATGAGAAGTCTGAAGGATAAAGGATAAAGGATGAAAAAGAATCCCAGTACAGTATATGTCACAGGAAAGAAACCGGGTTTCTGGGCAGAGACTCATGGCTGAAACGACAATTTTTGGTAAAGAAACCGGGTTTCTGGGCAGAGACTCATGGCTGCAACGACAATTTTTGGTAAAGAAACCGGGTTTCTGAGCAGAGACTCATGGCTGAAAGGGCAATTTTTGGTAAAGAAATCCGGTTTCTGCGTAAGTCCTACTGAACTTCATACTTTATCCTTCATATATTTCTTAAGCTTCGATTTTTCGGGGTTGAGGTCGATAGTTCACTACAGGCGACAGAAGCAGTAAACCAGGGAAGAACAAAAATACTAGAAAGTACATGAAAGCACGTTCTACAGAGCTAGCTACATACCACCGCAGTTTTAAGTACAGCAGGACACCTGCTGGTACGACGAGTAGATAAGCTCCTGCCAAAACCAAATACAGTAGCGCTACAACCATAATTCTTAGCTCTCGGTGAAAAAGACCTATTGGTGCATCTGTCTTCTATCATAGTAGGGAATGGGGAATCGGTGACCAGTGACCAGTGACCAGTGACCAATGGCAAAATTATTGGTGGAATCAATAAAAAAATAGTCAAAAACAGATTTCTTTTGCTATAATCATCCAAAGTTGGCTAAAGCAAGCACAAGTCAAACTAGTCAGCAAATTCCAGATTAACTCTGGGGGTGTGGCGGAATGGTAGACGCTACGGACTTAGAAAACTGAGCCTTGATAGAGAAATCTTTCAAGTGACTGCTCTCAAACTCAGGGAAACCTAAATCTGGTTACAGACATGGCAATCCTGAGCCAAGCCAAGGTGGTTATAAGTCATTTTTGACTTGTCCTTCGGTTAATTATCAAGAACATAAGGACAAACAACAAATGACAAGTGACTAGCTAGGAAGGTGCAGAGGCCCGACGGGAGCTACCCTAACGTAAAGTCGAGGGTAAAGGGAGGGTCCGATTCTCAAAACCTTTCAATTCTGTGGAAGTGTAAGGCAGTAGCGAAAGCTGCAGGAGAATGAAAATCCGTTGACCGTAAAAGGTCGTGTGGGTTCAAGTCCCTCCACCCCCATTTAGAGAGTAGGGAGTAAGGAGTAGGGAGTAGGGAGTAGGGTTAGAGAAGCTAACTGATTCCCAAGGCCCAATACCTAATGCCCAATGCTTAGTGACCAGAAATCAGTATAAGAGTGTAAGCTAATACAATCTTTAAGTATTTCTTCATAGAATTCAATAAAGCTTGATATAAGTAACTCTGTATTTTTAAGGGTTTGTCAAACTCCGTTTAAAGAAATACTGAACTTTTCAAGAAGCGATTGATACTATCTGTTGCTCAAGTTAAGCTGTTAAGAATATGAACTGGGTATTCTTTGGTCTTGAAAAATACCATGACCGCTAATAGCTTAACGGGTAGTCAGAGCAATAAATATACTTTTGACTCTGAAAACAAACGACTGGATTTAGATATTGCACAAGAAAGGATATATAACTATTTTATTGGAATTGTCAAAACCTGGAAACCTGAGGATGTTTTGCAAGAATTTAAGCGTCTATTCTTAGGTTTTTTTGAGGCGGTTAATTCTGATTCAACAACAGGAATTTATGAACTTTTTTCTAAGAGTGAAGAACAAGCGTTTCTTCATACACTTAAGCGATGTTGCTATATTCTAATTAATAACTGGGAAAGCAACAGAAAGCATAAGTATATTCAAGACTTAGTTAATTTATTTTCTAGTTATAAAGATTTTCAGCCTACTAAATATACACACAAGAATCTTTATATTAAATGGATATCAAACTTTATTGATAGTGAAGAATATCAACATATTCAATTTTTTGCATTTAAAAATAGTGACGAACAATCTCAAAAAAATTGGATGAATCGTTACTCTTCCTATCTATTGGTAGCTCAATCTTTAGATATAAATAATCCTAAGGAACAACAAGAAGCTGCTATAAAGTTGTCCAGACAACTGAAAGACAAATTTAAGTTTGAATTAGCAATGTATATTGCTCGTTCTCAATCTTCTACTTCAAGCACTAGTCGATATAAAAATCCCAGTATTCTGGGAGATAACGTTCTACGCTTAATAAAAGCAATCGTTGTTAAGAAAGGTATGTTTAGTTATGAAAATATTGCCAATATATTTCTTCAGCAAACTCAAAATCAAACCTTTGAAGGATTTAAGGATAGTTTGCAAAAGTATTTGATTTTTTCAGTTCAACAACAGAATTTTGTTGAAACTTTAAAAACACAATTATTAGAAAAGCTACATCCTTGGAAAGCAGAGCAACATGAAGAAATGATTAATAAGGATTTAGTATTAAGAACTTGTAATAAAGTGATTGATTATTTAACAACAGAAAATGGAAAAGAACCTTCGTCATTATTTATTTTATTATTATCTCAAGGACATTCATTGACATTGGTTATTGTATTGCTGAAAATTATTCTAGTTTCTAAAAATTCGCGCATTCATTTGGAAAGCCGCATAGCTTACTTGATTCGTTACTACAATAAATATCCAGAAGATGAATGCAAGTGGTTAATTCATTTTATTGAGATTTTTAATATCACTTTTGCAATTTATGCAGAAAATGTTGAGTATAATTTAATTAAGATAAAAGAAGATGAGCCGCTTGCTGAAGTCCAGTTGAATCTGGATGATTATCATGTTTTTTCTCAGCTAAAGACTAAAGGTATTTAACTTAGACTTAAGACTTAAGACTGAAAAAACGTTCATCCAGCCATGCTAAAGTAGCTCCGGCAGTTTCAGCAAAAATACTAATGAGGCGATAAAGACCGACAGCGC
Organism: Scytonema hofmannii PCC 7110; assembly: GCF_000346485.2. Lineage (NCBI taxonomy): Bacteria > Bacillati > Cyanobacteriota > Cyanophyceae > Nostocales > Scytonemataceae > Scytonema > Scytonema hofmannii. Next base: position 6,794,220 of record NZ_KQ976354.1, on the reverse strand, counting down.
TAATGACTAAAGCAGTGGGAAAATGAGATTGTAAGAGTGCGATCGCAGTTGCTTCAAACACTCCCAAGCCACCAGGCGCACCTGGAATAATAAACCCCAACAACCAAGAAAAGCTAAAAGCCCCAATCAACAAAGGTAGATGGCTCCAGTTTAGAGGACTCAGAGCAAACAGAGTTAAAACAAAACCAAAACCACGCAAAACGATAAAACCTAGTTCTCCGAACAAAGGTCGCAACGGGTAATGTTGAAGAATAGGAGTTGAGCTTGGAATAGAATCAGACTTTTTGACCTTTAAGCGTTGTACGATGGCAATTCCTAAGTTTAAAAACTTGGGATGAAGTATGCAAAGGACTCCCAGTAAGCAAAAAAGTTGTATTATCTGTAAGTACAGGGTAGAATTCCTAAGTATAGACTGGCTGCTTAATAGAAAAATAATCAAAGCCGCCGCCGCCATGAGAAGTGGTTCTAACAAAACACTGAGAGTTGCAATCTCGATGGAGACACTAGCATTTTTTGCAGCTACGATTCGTCCATAGTAATGCCAAACATTTCCTGGTATATATTTAGCTATATTTGTTTTTAAATAGACTTGAACAAATTCAGAAGAACGTATGGGTTGATTTAAATCTTGGAGAACCCAAGCCCAAATCCAACCTGCCCAAGTATGTGCCAGTAATGTTATACCTGTTGCAATAGCTAGAATTGCCCAACCCTCGGCATCAATACGAACAGTCGCAACACCTTGCCAGTTATCCTTAAGGGCTTTTGCTAAAAAAAATAATGTTCCACCCAAAATTACCCAGCGTAATATTTGCTTCATCATTTTAGTAAATTAACTGATAGTTTTGATAATTATACAAATACTTGAGCTAGGGTCAGATACCCGACTTCTTTAAAAAGTCGGGTATCTTGCAAGGGTGTTTACATAAATTAATAACTAAATAACCATAGGCTATCAAAGTTAACCCATTTATATATAAGAGATATCCCAGCAAATTACAGTAACTTATATCCTTCTTAAGTTAGAGAAGAAGAGCAAAGCAGCGTTAAAAGAAATGAGACCTTTGCTAGAGGAAATATTTGCCATTTTATCTGTAATCTTAGTAACTGTCGGTCAAATATTCGCAAATTTTAAGCAAGCAAGAACAAAGAAAAAACGAAAAGTTTCATCATCTAAAAACTTTTAGTGAGGGAATTTTTGGAAGCATTATTGTTGCTTGTTTGAGGTGAAAAGGAGGAATTGGTGAACCGTTTAACAGCTTTTTTAAACAAATTGCGACTGCGCCAGATTTTAACTGTACTTTTGGCTGGTCTATTGTTGATAGTAAGCACTGCTTGCAATAGTGCTGATGTCCAAGGCGCGAACCCAAAAAATCCACCCGTACAAGCTGGCGGTGCGAACAATCCTTATAAAGGTGGTGGAGATAAATCTACGAATTCAAAGATGTCCAAATCTGGACTCGACCAAGCTAACCTACAGCTAAAGTCACCATCAATTATTGCCACATCTGTTAATAAAGAAGTAAAACTTTACCCAGGTGCTGAAACACCAGAAGGTAGAGCCATTAAAGAAGCAGAATTGCCTATCAAATCTGCTAAAGACTTTCAACAGCCCGAACCAGGTGGTCTAATTCAACGCGATTCTGGTATTGTAGAACGCGCTCAAAACAGACTTGAGACTGTTGGAAAAGCGTTTCAAGATGCTTCAGAGTTTATCCAAGACAAGGGTAATGAAGCTGGTAAGAGACCAGAAGCACAACCAAATCCCGCAGTGGGTAAGTAGTTGAGTGTGAGTTTAAATTAAGTACAAAATTGCAAGGAGTAGCACTATGAGAAAAGTAATTGCTGTGTTAAAAAACCTTCGTCCTATGAAAGTTTTAACAGCTTTTGTAGCCAGTGTAATCATGTTCTTGACACAGGCTTGCAATTCTGCAGATGCAACAACGCCTCGTCAAATTGTGGGTGAACAGTCTGCAAGACCTAATTCTAATGTATACGTACCCAAGGGTGAGAATCAGCTTTCTCCCTATGAAGGTGGAATGAATAACTACAGTGATGTAGATCCTAGAACCAAGTCAGCTAATGTAAAGGCAAAGTCTGAATTTCTCAAAGAGAATGCTGAGCGAAATATTACCGACAAGTCTAGCAATATAGGAGAAGTTGGTCGCCGCATTGTTGGTAAAACAAGTGAGAATGCTAAAGATTTCGGTGACACAGCACGGGAAGGCGCTCAAAGAGCAACAGATAAAGCTCAAAGTACCTCCAGTGATTTTATTAAAGGAACCCAAAGAGGCATCGAAAATATCAAAGAAAATACTAGCAATGCTGCTAGTGAAGCGGGTAGAAATGCTCAAGGTAAAGCTGAGGAAGCAGGAAATGCTGTCAGAGATGCTGTTAATTAAACAGTGACCAGTGACCAGTGACCAGTGACCAGTAGAGATGTGTTATGAAGAAACATAAGTCTCTACTGGTTTTTATGTTGAGTATACCACTGGCTTAAAGCTAGTCGATGAATTTCCCGCCAGGAAATATTATGCTTTCTGGCTAATTCTGCACAGTCTTCGTATTCTGGTTGGACGTTAGAAATGGCTTTGTCTTTTTCCTGACCCGTCCATGCGACTTTAACACTTACTACACCATATTCAATCTCTACTTGTTGAATTTCTCGTGAGAGAATGGCACGCTGTTGAGTAGAACGGCGAATTCCTAGAGTTGTGGTTTCACGAAACAAAATCGCTTCACAATTAGGTAAACTCTCTGGATGGCAAATAACGGTTAGCAAAATTCCCGGACGGGATTTTTTCATTCCAATGGGTTGAGTAAAAACATCTACTGCACCAGCAGCAAATAATGCCTCAAATAAGTAGCCAATAGCTTGCGGGTTCAAGTCGTCTATTTGGGTTTCCAGAATTGCGATCGTTTCTAAACTTGGACTATGGGTAACGTTTGCCTCGCCCAACCACAAGCGTAAAATATTTGGTATTGGTAAATTTATAGAACCTGCTCCCAATCCTACTTGTTTGATGGTCATTGGGGGTGGTGAGCCAAAGTTGACTGCAAGGGTTGTGACAATTGCAGCTCCAGTTGGTGTCACTAGTTCCCGTTCAATACCGTTGCTATACACTGGACAACCGCGCATTTCCCACAATTTCAATACTGCTGGTACCGGCACTGCCATCTGACCGTGCGCCGCCTTAACACTTCCCCCGCCTACTGGTTGGGGCGAACAGTATAGGAAAGGCAATTCTTTTTCAGTGCTTTCGATTTTCAGCCAATCTAGTCCCAAACAAGTGCCAACAATATCTACAATTGCATCTATTGCACCTACTTCATGGAAATGGACTTTTTCGGGAGGAACGCCATGCACTAACCCTTCTGCGACTGCCAATTGTTGAAATACTGCCAAACTCCACGCTTTAGCGCGTGATGGTAACTCAGCTTTCAAAATCATCTCACGGATTTCAGGTAAGTGGCGTCCGTGATGGTGGCTGTGTTGGGAGTCATGGTGGTGATGGTGGTTTACTAAGTTCACATGAACTTTAGTAGCCTGTTGACTATTACGGAGAACTAGTTCTGCCTCGATCTGGTACTCGCGCTCAATTCCCAACTTGTTTAGGTTTTCAGTTAAGTACTCTAAAGGAACACCCAGGCTGACTAAGCTACCCAGGCACATATCCCCTGAAATACCTGTAGGACACTGAAAATAAGCAATTTTCGTCATTAGTTAGTGGTTAGTTGTTAGTGGTTAGTAGTTAAAAAGTACCACTAACCACCAACCACCAACCACTAACCGTTATTTATCTCTTATGGCAAAAATTTTTCAAGTTCATCCTGATAATCCGCAATCTCGACGAATAGAAGAGATACAAGCAGAATTGCGACGCGGCGCAGTGATGCTTTATCCTACTGACACGGTTTATGCGATTGGATGTGATTTAAATGTTAAGTCGGCAGTGGAGCGAGTGCGGCAAATTAAACAGTTAGCAAATGATAAACCGCTGACATTTCTATGTCCCTCTCTCTCAAATGTCACTACGTATGCTTTCGTAAAAGACACGGCCTACCGAATTATGAAGCGTCTCATTCCTGGTCCGTATACGTTTTTGCTACCTGCAACTAAGTTAGTACCGAGGCTGGTACAAAATCCGAAACGGAAAACAACTGGAATTAGAGTACCAAATCACACCGTCTGCTTGGCACTGTTAACGGCGTTAGAAAACCCAATTATTTCCACTTCAGCCCACGTACCTCCAGATGATGATGTAGATGATGAGTTGCTTGAGGTAAAAACAGACCCTTTTCTCTCTCGTGTGGAAATGTTTGATCGCTTGGACAAATTGGTAGATGTGATTGTGGATACTGGCGAGGAACCCACGTATGAAGTCTCTACCATTTTGGACTTGACAGGAGAACAAGCAGTTCTGACTAGGCTTGGTTTGGGTTGGGAAAAAGCAGCAACGCTAGTATAAGATTGATACATCACTACTTCATCTGATGATTTCGGATGCCCGTTGGTTCAGCGCTCCAGTTTTACGATTGTCATACTAGTTAAGCTGAAAGTGCAAATAACTCAACCAGGTAGAAAGCCCTATATAGTAAGGGTTAGAACCATTTTGACGTTGTGGCAGGTAATCGTGACCCACTGACTATCTGGTGGCTTGTGAAAAAAGCGACACAATGCAATCCCTGTAACTTTTCCGGATTCTCTACAGTCATATATGTAAGCAGTGCTGATGGCGGTTCTTGACATATGAAGAATATGTAAGTTATTCGTCAGTAGAAGCTTGACACGTCAGTGCTGTTTATGATTTGTCCTTACGGTGCTATACCACTCCCAGAAACATCATGAAAGCAAACCTCGCCAATCTACCTACCCCAACACCAGATTTCGATCGCGAAGCTTCTACCGAACAATCTCAAACTATCAGTACAGATGCCTTAGTGCAAATGTTGTGTCAGGAAATGCAAGCTGAGGTGAAAACATCACTTGAGTGTATGGAAGCCGTAGCAAAGCGCATAGCCCGAGAGGTAGAACGGATTTGTGATAAAAGTTCTCGCATTAAAACGTCCGGGGAAATTAAGTCATGGTTAGTCACTTTAGCTAGACATCGGTTACAAAAATGCCTGCATTACTATCAGTTAGGTTCAAAAAAAGGTCGGGTGGAATTACACAGTCAACTGGGCGCTATGGTTTATCGTCACGTTGCTACACCTAACTCCGATTTAGGATTTGATGCTCGTTACAACCTAATTGAAGACTTCCTGCAAGCATTTTATTTGGAAGCTATTAAGGCTTTCCGACGGGAAAACGAATTAGCTGAAGATTACACACCTCGGACTCAATTGGAACTCGCAGAATACATGGCGTTTACCGAACAGTATGCCAAACGCCGCATTAACTTACCTGGTGGTGCAAACCAACAGCTTGTCATACTGCGTGCTCAAGGTTTTGCTCGCCGTCTACCCCAAGAAACAACAGTTGATATTGAAAGAGCGGTTGAGTCTGGTAAGACTGAGGATTCCGAATCTTACCAACGCAATTCAGCAGTTCAACAAGTGCGTTCTCAAATGATTGCACAACCAAACTTCGATCCTGCTGAAGAATCCGAACGCGATCGCGTCATTTCGGAACTGGTAAAATACTTAGAATCGCAAGGACAATCTGACTGTGTAGATTACCTAACACTAAAATTACAAGATTTTTCCGCCCCAGAAATCGATCAAATTCTCGGTCTTACCAGTCGCCAAAGAGATTATTTACAACAGCGTTTTAAATATCATGTGGAAAAATTCGCCAAACAACACCACTGGCAATTGGTACACCAATGGCTAGGTGCTGGGTTAGAGCAAAAGTTGGGTTTAACTTCTCAACAGTGGGATATATTTTTAAGTCAACTCACCGAACAGCAACGTCAAATACTAGACCTAAAAGCTGAAAAGCAAAGCGACCAAGCGATCGCTAAAGCTGTTAAATGTACACCCAAACAACTACAAAAGCGTTGGACTCAACTATTAGAACTTGCATGGGATATTCGTAACGGAAACACTGAAATCCAGCCCAGTTAAAGTCATGGTTATTTGCATCTACTCTCTGAACGCAATATTAACCAATTTATTTCTGTTTCAATGTTTATTATACCTTTTATCTGTTTTTTAATCTTCTCTATTTTCCCCCGCAAATCCTACGATTATTGATTTTGAATTTTAGATTTTGGATTTGGGATTAAGACGGCTTTGTTAAGACTTAATTTTACCCAATATCTTTCCTATTCTTTTTTCAAAATAGTATAATTTCGACTCTCAATGAGAAAAAGTCAAATTAGGAAGCGGGGGTTTAAAGGGAAGCAAGCAAATTTAAAGAATTATCAAATTGTCGCTAAAAATTAAGTAGATAAAAACACAAGTTTTATTAAAATCAGAAAATTATATAAAATCATCTTCAAATAACTCATAATTAAAAAATCTAGAAATCCCAAATGATTCATAAACTTTAAGGAGTGTAGAGAGGGCAATAAAAATTCACTGGACACTGGACGCTGGACACTGGTCACTGGTCACTGGACGCTGGACACTAGTCACTGGTCACTGTTTTAAGATAAAATTACAAATAGAAATCAACATACAGCTGATATCAAAACCATCTAAATTCAAATGTTTAAAGGATTTTGGGAAAACGTCTTTAGATATCCTCGTTACTTAGTGACTATTCTCTTAGGGGTAGTGTTAAATGCATTTTCGCCTTTGCTCCCGTTGTTTAAACGCCCAGTGACCCTAGTCGCACTTTTGGGATTGTTGGGAGGTACTCTCGTCTTCATCACTCTGACTTTGCGTGCAATGCTGGGCTTGAGCGCAGTTTAGTCTGAAGTTTGGAGACATTTTCATCATTACAACCTCTTGTGAGGAGATAAATTGTTATGGCTACAGATCGCCGTGTTTCCCGAGTTGCTGAATTGATAAAACGGGAAGTTAGCCAAATGCTGCTCAACGGTATTAAGGATGACCGTGTGGGTACAGGAATGGTAAGTGTCACTGACGTTGATGTTTCTGGTGATTTGCAGCACGCCAAAATCTACGTTAGTATATATGGCTCGGAGGAGGCCAAAGCAGAAACAATGGCAGGGTTAAAGTCGGCGACAGGTTACGTCCGCAGCGAACTAGGTGCAAGAGTTCGCCTGCGCCGCACGCCAGAGGTGGTCTTTATTGAAGATCGTTCTATAGAACGTGGTACTAAAGTCCTGTCACTTTTAAACCGATTACAGGAAGAGCGGAAGCCCGACGAGGAAGACAATGACGATAAAGATAAAGAATCTTAATCTAGAAGATTAAGTAACGTGAACAACAATCAACTTCTGGTATATTAGCCAAACATTTTACAGACGCGATCGCCTCGCGTCTGTTTGAATGTATCTATATATAAATTTTAAAACAAAGGAGTGAAACACATAAGATATATTGATAGTTAACCGTTAAGAGCACCAGCGCCTACAACAAGGGAATGAAAACTTCTTACCCCTACTCCCGAATCAGAGACACTCATAAAAGTCATATAAGGCAACAGAACTTTGACAAATTCTCGACACCGCCCCAGGGTAATTAGACCTATCTCAAATGGAACATGAAACTTAGATCCTTGACTGCTAAACTCAAGCCATTGCTAATTTGGAGGCAAATATCTCCTATGGCAGTAAATGCAAATTTGTGTCAATTTATTCGACGAGTTACTCAAGCTACCAAAGTCGGAACAATTTTGCTTAAGAAATTATTAATAACTCATGACTAATGAATCTTTGTGTTGTAGGGTAGCCTTTGTGTTTCGCAACAGTTTATACTCTCTATCCCGGCAATTGTTCCAAGCAGATTTTCTGGCAAACAGAGACAAAAGACTAGAGATAGTACCTTGTGTACTTTGTTGAGTATGTATCGAAGGCAGAAGATACAAGCGTCCAGAGCAGAAGTACCCCCTCCGCACATGGAAAAAGGTTTTACCTCAAGTTCCTTACCTTTTTCATCCCCTAAAAGGGGGTGGGCATTAAACCCCATGGCAGAGAATGCCCGTACTTATCTCTTTCCAAAAATTCCACATCTTCCCTTCAGCATAGCTGCCCTCTACCGTTCTTCTTGTAATTTTATGGTTTATCCAACCTGTATTAGACAAATGCACTACCATATTGACTTTGTATGTACGAAAACTTCAGGAAATGTCAGAGTTCTTTGACAATTGTAACATTTCTTCATATAATTTGAGGATATGTAGCGTCAAAATGAAAATAGTTCCGTATATAAAACTACAAAACTGTAGCAACTAGTCTTCTTTTTCCGGTGATGTTTGTTCCTAACAAATTTTGGGAATACTACTTACGTGTTAATCTGTGAGCAAAAAATCATGAGTGTGAATACGGTGCCTTCTATCAGTTACTATTCTTTAGACGTGATACAAGAGGAAGCACGGCGGTTAGTTCAAAGGGGGTTGGTTAGCAGACAGCAGCCAATCTACACCCTGTGCCAATACATTCCAGCTAGAGAGTGGGTCTGCATTGAATGCGAATTGGAAAAGTGTGATTTTTTATTACGCGATCGCATTGCCGATCTGATTGGTCGCGAACAATGGGAAAACGACTAATCAATATTCGCTTTGATGTATGGATTAGGAACTGATTTCGGATCTGGGATTTTGATGGAAACAGACTTCATCTTTATGTTGAAGGACATTCTTTACTACATCATCAACCCACAACAATCCGGAATATTAAGATATTCCAGATCTGCTCAATACATATGCACTAACTTTTAAGAAAATTCCCTGAAATACACCCGTTTGCAGCCCTTTTTAGCTTTAGTATTTGAAGCGTGGCTGCATCGGGTGTAATTACTTTTTGGTTAGTTGTTAGTTGTTAGTTGTTAGTTGTTAGTGGTTAGTTGTTAGTTGTCATTTGTCATTTTTTCCCTCACTCCCTCACTCCCTCACTCCCTCACTCTAAATACTGATTAACGTCTTCGATGACTCGTGTCAGTTCAGCTTCTGTTGTTAAGCGAATATTAAGGTCACGGAGAGTTAACAAAACTTTAGCAGCGAAGGGAGTGGGCCAAATATTAGGATTACAAAAAATTTCCAGAAACACTTCTCCTGTATATCGATATTCCATGGGAGATTGTGGGGTAGGTTTGCCACTACCAGACCCAGTTTTAGCAGACACTGCTTTCAGACTGTGCATCAACTGGTCAAGGGTTGCCTTGAGTTCCCGTGCTGCTTCAGGTGAAAAATTAAAAGCAACAGAACCTTCAACTAGATTCAGTGTTAAATGAGTTCCGGACATAAGTTTTCTATCAAAACGTCTAAATAATTCATATTACCGGGATTTAACCTTAAATTCGTAAGGGTTTGCAACATTCTTTGGATGTTGCAAGTTTTACGATGTAAATTATAGAACATAATATGTCAATACTGATTTTATGACTTACGATAATAGGGGTGCAATACAAAAAGTTTTAATTATCACTTTATTGCTAAACATATTTGTTATGGCATTGAAAGCTGTCGTGGGATATTTGACAGGTTCCCTGAGCTTACAAGCTGATGCCTTACATAGTGTAACTGATAGTGCCAACAATATTTTAGGGTTAATTGCTAGTCAGTTCTCTTCGCCAAAACCCGATCGCGAGCATCCTTACGGACACCAAAAATTTGAAGCAGTGGGAGCATTAGGGATTTCTGCTTTTTTAGGGATAGCCTGTTTTGAAATTCTCCAAGGAGCCGTCGAACGAATTATCAATGGCGGTCAGATGGTGAGAATCTCACCACCAGAATTATGGATATTGTTGATAGTTTTAGGAGTCAATATTTTTGTAGCCTTTTACGAACGTGGTGTGGGACAGAGAGTTGGTAGCCCAATTCTGATTGCTGATGCCAAGCATACTATGAGTGACATTTGGGTGACAATTTCTGTAATTGGTGGGTTAATTGGTGTATGGTTGGGCGTTCAATGGCTAGATGTGGCTTTAGCTTTCCCTGTAGCGTTGTTGGTTTTTTGGAGTGGCTGGACGGTTTTAAAAGAGAATTTGCCTTGGCTTGTTGACCAAATAGCCATCGCACCGGAAGCCATTCATGCGATCGCAGTTTCTGTTCCGGGTGTCATCAACTGCCACGATATTGCTTCTCGGGGTGTTTTAGGTCGTCAGAGCTTCATTGAGATGCACCTAATAGTAGATGCACCAGACGTAGAAACTGCTCATCAAATTACAGAAGAAGTAGAAAGGCGGTTGGAGGAACGTTTCCATCCTGTTAGGATTCTCATTCACGTTGAACCGCCCACCTATAAATCCAGTCATATTACTTTTTGATACTGGTCACTGGTCACTGGTCACTGGTCACTGGTCACTGATCACTGATCACTGGTCACTGGTCACTGATTTTATTCCCACTCGATAGTTCCAGGTGGCTTGGAGGTAATATCGTAAACGACGCGGTTAACGCCTTTTACCTCATTCACAATTCGGTTGGAAATCACTTCCAGAACATCGTAAGGGACACGCGCCCAGTCTGCGGTCATACCATCTTCACTCTGTACAATCCGTAAAACGATGGGATAGGCATAGGTACGTCGATCGCCCATGACACCTACACTACGAATTGGCAGAAGCACAGCAAAAGCTTGCCAGTAATCGTGATACAACCCACGTTGGTTAACTTCTTGACGGACAATTAAATCGGCATCTCGTAAAATATTTAAGCGCTCGGCAGTGACTTCACCCAAGATGCGAATTGCCAAACCAGGTCCAGGGAAAGGATGCCGTTGTACGATCTCTTCTGGCAAACCGATGGCACGTCCGACTTTACGGACTTCATCCTTGAAAAGCTTTCTTAGGGGTTCCACCAGTTTAAATCGTAAATCTTTAGGCAATCCCCCAACGTTGTGGTGGCTCTTGATTTTCACTGCAACTCGCTCCCCAGTTTGCGGGTCAACATTGGTATCAGCAGATTCAATCACGTCTGGGTAGAGGGTTCCTTGTGCCAAATAATCAAATGGACCGAGGGTTTTTGAGGTTTCCTCAAATGCACGGATAAACTCGTGTCCGATAATACGACGCTTTTCTTCTGGGTCTGTAACACCAGCCAGTGCGGAAAGGAAACGCTCTCTGGCTTTGACGTATTCTACAGGGATGTGAAACTGCTCTCGGAACAGTTTTATTAACCTTTCAGGTTCTAACTTTCGCATAAAGCCTTGGTCAATAAAAACACAAGTCAACTGGTCACCAATGGCTTTGTGTAATAAAAATGCCAAAGTAGAAGAATCGACTCCTCCAGAAAGTGCTAGCAGTACGCGTTTATCGCCAACTTTGGCGCGAATTTCTCGAATTGAGTCTTCCACAAAAGCAGCAGTCGTCCAAGTTGGTTCGCACTCGCAAATGTGGTATACAAAGTTACGAATTAAAGCTAGACCACCAATAGAATGAACAACTTCTGGATGAAATTGAACCCCGTAGAGTTTTTTGTTGTGCTCGGCAACAGCTGCACAAGGGGTATTTTCTGTATGTGCCAGCACTTCAAACCCAGGTGGCATATTGATGACTGAGTCACCATGGCTCATCCACATAGTTGTGCCATCTTCGACGTTAGTGAACAAGTCCGTCGGATCGTCTATATATAGAGAGGCTTTTCCATACTCCCCCCGGTCAGCCTTTGCCACTTCTCCGCCCATTTGTTGCACCATGAGTTGCATGCCGTAGCACACACCTAAAATAGGAATTCCTAAATTCCATATTTCTGGATCGCAATGGGGAGCACCATTGTCATACACTGACTTTGGACCACCAGAAAGGATGATTCCCTTGGGATTGAGTTGAAGTAATGCTTCCGCTGTGGTGCGATAGGAAAGAACTTCTGAATAAACCTGTGTTTCACGAATTCTACGAGCAATCAGTTCGGAATATTGAGAACCGAAGTCTAGAATTACAATGATTTGGCGATTGATTTGCCTCAAAGATTCTTCTGTTTGAGGCGCTTGTTGTGTTGGTAGAGTCACCGCAGTATTCATGACAGAGATGGTGTTGGTAGAATGAAAGATTGACAACGAGGGTGTATTGACTGATACCAGTTTTGGCCTTACCAACTTGTGATGGTAAAATAGCTTCTTCCTGGACGCGGCTTTGCTGTGCGACTGTACAGACCTTATATGTAGCAGTGAGATTACGAAAAAAACTTACTCTAGTCTGGTAAAAAAAAGTTATTGAAAGTTAGTGTTTAAGATTATTCATATTAAATTAACATAATTTTGCCATGAGAGTATGTGCAGTTTTGCTTTTGACAATAACTTTGCGATCGCGATCGAAAAGGACTGAGCCAACAGACGGTAATGTACCTGCTTCACCAATTTGGTTCTTTATATAGTCTTGCGAACGAGAATCGATTTGTTGAACAATAGAAGTGTATACCCGTTCTACCCAATCGCTACAATCAGATGTATCCAAAGAGCGGAGGTAAACTAAAGCTGCTTCTGCAGTATTGCTGTTAAATACAGCCTGCAAGTCTAGAGTGGGTAGACCAACGTTAGCACAATGAGCCACTAGAATTTCCCGACGTCCATCAGCAAGATGGTGATGGGTGTGAAAGATTCCGCCTGCAAGTTTTATGAGCTTGCCATGGTATCCAAATAATAGGATTTGCTTAACATTTTGTAAAGCTGCTTCTACAAGCATGGGACCGAGCCAGTTGGCTGTTTTTACCAGTTGTTCTTGGTTAATCCCTAGTTTTTGCGCTAAATCTAAACCGTTTTCACCAACGCAAAACACCAAACAATCATACCGATCTACTTTATGTTGTAACTGTTTTCGAAAAGCTTCTAATTGATCGGGAACACTTAAGGGTTGAGAAATACCTGTTGTTCCAAGTAGTGAAAGACCTTCAACAACACCAAAAGCAGCGTTGGAAGTCCTAAGAGCAAGAGATCTTCCCTCTGGCAAAATAATTGTTACAGTAATTCTTTCTTCTGGCGCAAGCATTCGCAGCAAATTCTCTTGCAACAACCTTTGGGCGTAAGCGTAAATAGCAGGCTTATCCCCAGCCTCAACTATTTTTCCAATTCCCTCTCCACCTCTAATAGTCAATCTCTCCCCGTCTTCGCCTCTTCTTTCCCACTCTACCATTGCCCAAACAGGAGTGTTTCTCGTAATATCTAAATTATCTCCTGGGTCAGAGCGAGCGATCGCCAAAGCTATATTTTCAGATAATCCTGCGACTTGTTCTACAGGAATGTCTACCACTTGACTGGGTTCAATCAAGTCCACTGATACAGAAAGTATGGGTTGACGATAATGCAACCAGTGCAAAGCAGCAATAGCAGACGCACAAGCAAAGACAGGAAGAGTATATCCAGATTGAGCCATGAAAATTATGAATTATGAATTGGTAATTAATACAATATTTCATCATTCATCATTCATAATTTTTTGCATATTTTCCCAAGAGATATCTTGTTGAATGTAACGGGGTGCTTCTGGATTGTAAGGACTTGCGACTCTATCAATTTTGATAATTTTTGCTTCATCTGGTATTACGGGTATGTCGGGATCGAAAGCTGTTGGACGCATTAATGAACTGGAAAAACCTTTAAAAATGGCAATTTGGTCTTGTTCTCCTGCAATTTCTACTGTTACTAGTAAAACTTCTTGAGGACGTTTAGTGGTATACTTTTCCAGTCGCTTACCAATAGAATTGTTCATAAATCAACACTTTATAGAGAATTTGTACAAAGTTGACCAAGATCTCCGACTTCTTGAAGGATTCAGTTGATGAATTACACTGAATGAGTATGGAACCCAATAACAAGCAAGCTCAAGGGCTTTATAGGCTTTGTTACCGACTGACCAACGCGATCTACCCTGGTTGGCAGTACAAAGCTGTTGAGCTTGTCAGAATGGATGAGCGCACTGGGAATCTATACGTACTTGCTGGAGATAGTCTTGACTTTGAAATCAAGCCAACTGGAGGATACGAGCCATGACATTAGCAAACTATGAGGCGATGAACCTTGATGAGTTACGTCAGTATGTCCTAACTCACCGAGAAGACATAAGTGCTTTTCATGTCTATGTTGATCGTTCAAAAGCCGTAGGGCGAATGATTACAATTAATCCAGATGACCCAAATTGGGAGGAGAATTTAGAGCAGAAGATTCAGCAAGCAACCTCTGGTGAAGCAGAGTCACAATAGGCGCAGTCAGTGGCTGCATAACAACCCGCTTGCACCTGAAGAAGCTGAAGCTGAACTGATTCGAGAGTTGCGTGTAGTAAGGCTGCGTATCCTATTGAGGTGTAGCTGAGCGTCCTTGTTTACCTAACTTAATCAGGACAAAATAGCTTAGATAAAGTACGTAGATGACTAAACCAACAATGCCAAGAAAGCCAAGAAATCCTGGTTTTGTATCGTGATGGAAATAATCTTTAAACATAAGCGGTGCTTCAAACCAGACGCGACAATATGATGTTGCGATCGCAGTTTCAGAAACAGCACAACCGATGAAAGGGATCAAAGCGAATGCACCTAAAATACAGTAAATGGTGGTAGCCCAACGCCATGAAGTAAAAATCAACTTTAGAAGTCCGTCTGACTGATACTCTATTTCATCATTTAGATCTATCCAGAACCATAATGAAACAGGAATTAAAATACGAGCCATGAATCCTGAAATAAAACTAACGCCAAATCCACCAATCATTAAGTAAATTGTAATAGCTAGTAAACTGGCGACTCGCCAGTAAATTAGAAGTAAGCGTTGTATGGCTTCAGCTTTTTGTACAAAAGCCCAAAGTAGCAAAATTATAGGCAAAATGAGTGTAAATAATACCGCTAATCGGTAGTCTATCCAAACTAGGGGACGAAACCAGACTTCATTCATAAAATTTCCTCTGTAAAAAGAAAAGCCCACTCTATTCCCCTAGCTCCTGCTCTAAAACAGGATGAAAAAAGGTTGGAGTGAGATTTCATACACTAGTGCTATTAAAGCACAGAATTTTCAGTAAAAGGTTTCTGGTCGCGTTCCCACAGCCCTAAAACAAGAAGGGTTGAGTTAAGTCTTAATCTTCGTAAACTCTGCACTCATCTGCTTCTGGGTTGGCATCACAATATTGCTCCAGGGAGTTTTTGCGCTTTGCTTGACGTTGGTGAGAAGCCTCAGCTTGTAGTTCTTCCACTGCATCCCAAGCTGCTGCACATTCACCAGAAGTACTACCTGTGACGTCACATGTAGCACGGGCTTGTTCAACTTCTTGATCGATTTTGTCTTGGATGTTGCTCATGGTCTTAATTCTTGTTGCGTGTTTTCAATACTAGTATAGAAAAATTTCAAAAATGACAGTTTTTCGTACTATTACCCTCCATTCTACTGTGTCTGTGCAATAATTATGTCAGGTAATGGAGCTATGCTTCATAACTATTACAGCATTTATGACAATGGTGGTATATTTATCTATAATGTCTTAAGATTTTACAAAGAAGACCGGAAAACTGTAGATTATACAATACTTCTTGAGGTAAATAGCACAAAGTAATAACTGCTTGCTAGGAGTATTTGTAAGAAGTCGCATCAATTCGTGTAGGATGCGTTATAGTAGTCCCCAAAATGGAAATAATAAACCGGCTTGCTGAACAACAAAAGCCTAAGAATAAATAGAGTGTAAAACTCATGGCAGACCAAATGCAGTGGGCAAATGCCCTGTCAACCCGTCCTTCCTTAGAAGCAGCTGTTTCAGATGTAGTACAGCGTACTGTCTCATCGCTAACAGCACCTCCAGATTTAGGGCTGGTGTTTATTTCGTCTGCTTTTACGAGTGAGTACTCTCGGCTTTTGCCACTACTGAGCGAGCAACTGTCAGTACCTATATTGCTAGGTTGCAGTGGTGGAGGTGTGATTGGTACGACTCAGTGGGGAAAAACACAAGAGTTAGAAGCAGAACCCGCACTCAGTTTAACCCTAGCACACCTACCAGGGGTCAATATCAAGCCATTTCATATTGTTCCTGAAGAATTACCCGATTTGGATGGTCCACCAGACGCTTGGATAGATTTAATTGGCGTAGCACCATCACCTGTGCCGCAGTTTATATTATTGTCTGGATCGTTTTCTTCAGGAGTGAACGATTTATTACAGGGTTTGGATTTTGCCTATCCTGGGTCGGTAACAGTGGGAGGACACGCGAGTGGTGGCGGTTTGGGAGGTCGGATTGCTCTTTTCTACAATGACAATCTCCACAGAGAAGGAACTATTGGTGTCGCTCTAAGTGGCAATATTGTCTTGGAAACGATTGTGGCACAGGGATGCAGACCAATTGGAAGACCTTGCCAGGTGACAAAAGGCGATCGCAATATCATTTTAGAACTCAACGAGCAAGTGCCGTTAATGGTATTGCGAGATTTGATTGCCCATCTTAGTGAAGAAGATCGGATGCTGGCGCAACATTCCTTGTTTGTTGGCTTAGCAATGGATGAATTTAAGCAAGAATTGCAACCAGGAGACTTTCTCATAAGAAGTATTTTAGGGGTAGAACCATCTGCAGGGGCAATTGCGATCGCTGATTACGTTCGTCCCGGACAGCGCCTGCAATTTCACTTACGCGATGCCCAAGCTTCTGCTGAAGATTTAGAATTCTTGTTACAGAGGTATCAAAAAGAGCGTTCTTCTGACGCAAGCGCAGTGGGTGCGCTGATGTTTTCTTGCGTTGGTAGAGGAGAAGGTCTTTACGGAAAACCGAATTTTGATTCCCAGTTATTCAATCGCTACCTTAAAAACATCCCATTAGCAGGTTTCTTTTGTGGCGGCGAGATCGGTCCTGTGGGTGGTAGTACTATGATACATAATTATACCTCTGTGTTTGGAATTTGTCGTTCTGTTAATTGCTAATGGCTAATGGCTAATTGTGATGAACAAGTAACAACTAACAACTAACAACTAACTAAAAGCGTAGTATTGTTATCAATGAAAGAGGGTGTACCGCTTGAGTCAATGGCACCGTATTTCTGAAAGTAGCGACGCAGTTCTAGTGGAAAATCAGGATAGTCAAATACAGCGTCTCCGTCAGCCATGTTTGCCCAAAAATACCGCAAACTGGGGACTAATTCTTTTGCTTGCGCTAAAGGTAAACTTATAGGGGGTACAGTTAGCAGCTTGATTAAGAAGGGAACACTGCGATCGCCCATCCATTTACGCGAGGAAAGTTGTAAGTTAGGGAAGTCAGGTACTGACACTACTCGATAAGACAAAATTTGCAACCAGTCTTGACCAAAATCATTCCTGTGAAACTCTAAAACACGATAGGGATGTGGATAACTGACTAAAGAACCTGTCGTTATGTCGTAGACTCCGTCTGCGTAGGCGACATCCTGAACGTGTAAATGTCCCGTGAAAACTAAACTAACGCCATATTGCCGTAACAAGTTTAATAGTTCTGGCGCATTCTCCAACATATAGCGATTTGCCATCAGGTGGCGGGACTGGTTGGGCAAATGTTCCACAACGTTGTGATGAACCATAACCAGTACGAGTTCATCAACAGATGCAGCTAGAACTTCTTCCAACCATTGCAGTTGTTTATCATCTAAACGCCCGATTTGCTGACCTTGGTTATTAAAGGAGTTAGAATTTAAGCCAACTAGCCTTACTCCTGGTAGCAATTGACAAGTGTAGTAAAGTTGATTGGTGTTACTATATCCAAACTTGCGATAGTAATGGGGGAAATCGGCAAAGGCTATTGATTGCTCATTTGCCATCAAAACTGGAACATCATGATTGCCAGGAACAACATACACGGGGAAAGGTAACTGTGCTAAACGGTTTTGTAACCAAGTATGGTTTTCTGGTTCCCCATGTTGAGTTAAGTCTCCTGGTAGCAAAAGGAAATCTAAATCAAGTTGTGTGAGATGTTCTACAATGCTGTCAAATGCTGGGATGCTAACTTCGACTAAATGAAAACGAGCCGGATGATTCCAGATTGTGTGGGGAACAGCAACGTGCAAGTCGCTGACTACAGCAAAACGAAATTTTAAAGCCATTGACCTAATAGTGATGTTAAAAACAGGTGTAAAAACTCTTTTTATATTGAGTATAGCCTGTCATCAGTGACCAGTGACCAGTGACCAGTGACCACTAACCACTAACTACCAACCACTAACTAATAAGGAGAAATATTTTGGCAATCGTTCGAGTCCGTCAACACGTTAACCCACTAGCACATAAGTATCAAACCCCTCTCAGTCCAATTGACTGGGAAAAAGTTTATGCCCAACCAAACTTACCATTACATTTAGATATTGGCTGTGCTAGAGGACGATTTGTTCTCAATATGGCACAAGTGGAAACCATGTGGAATTTTTTGGGTTTGGAAATTCGAGAACCATTGGTAGTAGAAGCAAATAAATTGCGAGATGAGTTAGGGCTGGTAAACCTTCATTATTTGTTCTGCAACGCGAATAACTCACTCCGCCCGCTTTTATCTTCTTTACCTCAGAAAAGACTACAGCGTGTCACAATTCAATTTCCCGATCCTTGGTTTAAAAATCGCCATGCAAAACGACGAGTGGTGCAACCAGAATTAGTCGCAGAACTTGCAGAATTTCTTCCCCCTGGTGGTATTGTTTTTTTGCAATCCGATCTGGAGTTTATAGCAGTGGAAATGTGCGATCGCTTTGCTGCAAATCCAGCTTTTGTGAGATATGGTCAGGGAGAATGGCTTGTAGAAAATCCACTCTCGGTTCCTACAGAAAGGGAAATATACACGATTAACAAAAGTGAACCTGTTTATCGGGCTATCTTTGAAAGAGTTAGTTAAAGAAGGTAGGAATCTCTAGTTAACTGGTCACTGGTCATGTGTGTCATCTTACCGCAATTATTTTTACCCTTGAAGACTTTCTAACAGATGTTTTTCCATTGCTAAAATTTTTTCTAGCTCTTCTAAAGCTGCTTGCTTACGCTGACGCACTCGTGACAATAGCTCCATAGTGGCTTCTGTGCTAAAAGCTTCGTCTTACCAGATTTGGTCGAGATGTCGTTGCTAACGTAAGCCCCGCTAGCGGGTTATTTGCCAATACCGATATCAATTCTACAGGGGCTGGCGGCAACATATTCCTTCACTCCAACTATTTGACTGTCAAAGATGGGGCTGTAGTTACAGTGAGCAGTCAAGGGTCAGGAACTGCTGGTGATATAAATGCTACATCTCGAAATGTTCTTCTAGACTAAACAGTGTTAAAATATCAAATCTAAATATTATCAAACAAGCCAACTTATAAGTGTGGAACATTCAGCCCAGAATTCGCTCGATTCGTCCGCTCTAGTTGAACAAGTCATTTTACCTATAACTCTCTACACTTTTGGCAATAGAACATCCCCTCGTCCACCTCGTTCCAGTGTTGATATTGCTGTGGAGAAGGATTTGGTAAAACCCACCCAACCTCCAACGGGAGCTTCCACGTTTGCGGATATTCAGTATGCTCCCCTGACAGGACATTACTATAAACTAGATAAGGGGACACCATTACCAGTGGGTCTTGAAGTAGTGGCAGATGGTAAAGACGTTGGTGGAACTCACTCCCCTACGCATCATACTATTTATCCTGCCGTTGAAATGCCTTTTTCAGAATTTGTAGAAAAATTTTTGAATTGTGGTTGGATTTACGTAGGTAAAAAAGAAATAAGATAATCAATAAAAACTATGACTGAAATAAAATACTATCAACAAGATACAGACCTTTGGCATCAATTAATTGACCGGGAAAAAGCTTATTTAGAAATTCGGCAAAATTTCCTAAACAGTTGCCAATCTAAGGTAGAGTTAATTAGACTCGCTTTACAAAATCCCACGGAAAGAGGAACGGCACTGGAAATTCTAAATTATCTAACTTTAGAAGAACGCCAGAGTTTATTTGATGAATTAATCAAGTTAGCCTCTGTCGGTCATTCAGATATTGAATTAGTTCGTTCTGCTATTCTAGCATTTGATAAAATATGGCTTTTAGATAATATAGAAAATCATGCCGAATCTTTACTAAAAAATGGTACAGATGAAGAATATAGACGATTATTAGAACTTTATATTCAGATTGATGATGAATTGACCCAAAGGCTTGTTATGAAAGCATTACAACAGAACGATTCCGAAATTCAGGAAGCGGGTGGAGATTTTGAGATAATTCTCAAAACTAAACGAGAAAATTTGATGTGAATTGAGAAAACAAAATTTTGTCTGGATTAGACTTTATTACAAATATTAATTTGTTTGGCTCAAAGTTGCTACCAAAATTCGCATCACTTGCTCTACATCTTCGGGAACTCGATAGCTGTTAATCCCCTGTTCAAAATGCTTTGTAATACGATCGAGCCTAGCAAATTGCCAAATTGTTCCTGTGGAAACAGATCCTACCAAAATAGGCTGTTCTGAAACCGTTGGCGTTCTCTCCCATTGGTCAAGCGCGGCTAACTCAGCAACTAGTTGTGTGAAACCTCTGGTCAAATCTTCATACTTAGCCTCAATAACTAACAATTGATTGATTGTACTGACACGCAGTAAATAATCTAAGTTACCTTGAAGCCAATTAGAAACTTTGAGTCCATACTCAATCCGTAATTCTGCTTGAGTGTAGTGAATTAGCTCTGTAACAACTCTTGAAATAAGAATTTCTCGTCTGGCAAATTCATTCGTTAAAGGAACAAATGGCAAGACTTCTTCAATACGATCTCTTAACTCTTGTATGCGATCCAGTTCACCTGAGAATTGAGGTAAGTTGAACGTTTTTCGGGTAAGGGTGTAGCCAAATTCTTGAGCCAGTTCGCTAGCGTCAAAACCCAGCTCGAAGTATCGGCTGAAGGTATAGTTTTGATTGGGATCGAGAAGCGGCATATTGACATCCTCAAAATCGAGAGGTTTTCAGCTTAATTACCGATTTTACAACTATCTCACCTCAATACTAAATACAGTATGAGACAATGGAGAATGTATACTAAAGAGTACTTAATGTTCAAAGTTACTATATGTAAGGTTTAACGCGCTGTGAGGACTTCAATAGCCACGAATGTACGAAATTGAATTTACTCCCGAATCTATTCAAGATTTGCGCTACTTCAAAAAATTTGAGCAAAATATTATTATCGATGCGATTATCTTATTTTGAAGGACGGCGCAGTGGGGAAGTTGTTAGCCGCATTGCTGATGTTAATGCTATCAATAATTTAGTTTCTCAAATAGTCCTCGGTTTACCCAGCCAATTCGTTATTGCCTTGGTTTCCTGGGTTTCATGCTCTTTTATACCTGGGAACTCACGAGAGTAATAATGAAGCGATCGAATCTCGAATTTTTGTGGGTTGAGATCGCCGTGGAGAAATTCAAAAAATGCCTGTAAATGTTGGGTTTCGTTCCTCAACTGTAAATGTTGGGTTTCGTTCCTCAACTGTAAATGTTGGGTTTCGTTCCTCAACCCAACCTACGTAGGGCTTGCTGAAAAAGAAAAAAAGGAGACAGTCTCTAAATTCTCAGACTATAGAAGTATATTCAGGTGCAAGAGAGGAGGGTAGAATAGCCAAAAATGCTTGCATCACTGCGATCGGCAGCATCAAGTATGCTGTTAGTAACCATGTACCGAAAACAGGGACAAACTTCAATCCCAACTGAAAACTTTGAACTCCCGTTCGAGGGCAAGTTATCAGAAGATAATCGTTGGGTAATGATGGCTGCTTTCATTCCTTGGACAGAATTTGAAGAAGAATATTCTTCATTTTTCTCAGTAGAGATGGGAGCACCTGCCAAATCTTTTCGGATGGCATTAGGGGCATTAATAATCAAAGAAAAGTTGGGGATAAGCGATAGAGAAACAGTAGAGCAAATTAAAGAAAATCCTTATCTACAGTACTTTATAGGAATGTCATATTATAGTAATGAAGCTCCATTTGATGCATCAATGTTGGTACATTTTCGGGAAAGAATTAGTGTGGAGCTTGTTAACAAAGTGAATCAAGAAATGGTGAAGAAGATGCTAGAAGCAACATCTTCTAAACTATCTGAAAAAAAAACAGAATCACCAGAAGAAGAAGGTGAGACACCCAAAAATCGGGGAAAATTAATAATAGATGCAACTTGTGCTCCGGGTGATATCAGCTATCCGACAGATTTAGAGCTACTCAATCAAGCAAGAAAACAGACAGAGAAAATTATAGACTTACTTTACGAACAGACTTTGGGTCAATTAGAGAAAAAACCAAGAACCTATAGAGAGAGGGCTAGAAAGGATTATCTAGCAGTCGCTAAAAAACGTCGCGTTTCCCAAAAAGACAGGAGAAAAGCAATTAGAAAACAACTTCAATATATCAAAAGAAACTTATCTCATATTGAACAGCTAATTATTTCAGGAGCCTCTCTGGAAGATTTAAGTCACAGACAATATAAGATGTTGCTTGTAGTTGCAGAAGTCTACCGTCAACAACTCTGGTTGTATGAAAATAAAAAACAGAGTATTGACGACCGCATTGTCAGTTTAACCCAACCACATATCCGTCCAATTGTCCGAGGGAAAGCTGGTAAATCGGTAGAATTTGGGGCAAAATTGTCTGCTAGTTGCTTTGAAGGATATATATTTTTAGACCATATAAGTTGGGATAATTTTAATGAATCAGGAGACTTAAAAGCTCAAGTAGAAGCCTTTAAAAATTACACAGGGTACTATCCAGAATCTGTTCATGTTGATAAAATTTATCGCACAAGAGAGAACCGAGCTTGGTGTAAAGAAAGAGGTATTATAATGAGCGGACCTCCTTTAGGAAGACCCCCAGCTAATGTTAGTAAAGAAAAAAAGAAACAAGATTTAGAATCTGAGAGAATTCGTAATTGTATTGAGGGAAAATTTGGACAGGGGAAAAGAAGATTTAGCCTCAATCGCGTGATGACGAAACTTGCTCATACTTCTGAAACTGCAATTGCTATTACTTTTTTAGTGATGAATCTTTCTACTCAGCTCTCGCGGCTATTTTATGCTTTTTTATGTCTATTTTTTAAAACTACACCTTTTTCCCCATTTACTATTATTGAAAATAATCAGTCCTTAAATCATAGATAGCATCTGCTTATATTAGACCCTTGTTGAGTAACTAATCAATTCTTATCTTGCTGTTTTCTGACTTTTTCAGCAAGCCCTACGTACTATACGATATTTGTGAGATTCTACTCCCTACTCCCTATTCCCTACTCTCTCTAACAACGGGTAGTGTAACAGCAAAAGTTGTCCCTACGCCAATTTCGCTATGAACGGAAATTTCCCCACCAAGGGTTTCTACGCATTTTTTAACAATCGATAAACCCAAACCAGTACCGGGAACTGAACCTACATTAGACGCTCGATAAAAAGGGTGAAACAGTTGCTCTTGGTCTTCTTTTGGAATACCTATTCCCTCGTCATGAATCTGAAAAATAACTTTTTTTTCTTGCCCAATTAATTCAAATCGAATGACACGACCTTGTGGTGAATATTTAATAGCATTACTTAGCAAATTACCGAAAATATGACGTAACAAACTTTCATCCCACAATGCTTCATCTAATTCACCAACACTTGTAAAAATCAGAGAAAGATGTTTTTCTTTTAAACTCAGTTGAGCTTCTTCAATCAGTTGATGACAAAATATTTCTAAATTAAGAAGTTGAAATTCACATAAAAGTTTACCAGAATCAGCTCTACCTAAAAATGAAACCTCATCTAATATCTGAGCCATGTTTTTGATGGCAGAACGAATCAGCTGATAATGAGAATTTTTTTTCTCTTTTGGTAATTTGTCACCGCTATTTTGCAATAACCCAGAAATTAACTGAATTGTATTTAAAGGGCTGCGAATGTCATGAGACAGCATTGAGACAAATTCAGATTTAAATTGACTGATTTCTTGAACTTTCACAAGTTCAGATGTTCGTTCTTGAACCCGGCTTTCTAATGCTTGGTTGACTGCACGTAATGATTCTAAGGCTTGTTTGCGCTCAATTGCATAGCGTAGGGAGCGAATCAAGACTTCGACATTAATTTGTCGTTTGACAAGATAATCTTGAGCTCCTTTCCGTACTGCCTCTAGTGCTAGTTTATCGTCGTTGGTATTGGTTAATACGACGATTGGCAAGTTAGGAGCTTGCTTCATCAAAGGCGCGAGGGAAGCTAATCCTTGACTATCTGGTAGAGTCAAATCTAACAAGATAGCGTCATAAGTCGTCCTACTTAATTCTTGAAGAGCTTCCCCCAATCGCTTAACATGAAACAAACTAAATTGATTGGACTCGGCGTTTTTGAGGAACTCTTCTAACAATCTTGCTTCTGCGAGATTGTCCTCAATTAACAAAATTTTCACCGAGAGCGCAGCCATAGTTTTTTGTTTCACCCTTATGGAATTATGAATTATAAATTATGAATTATGAATGGAAGGTTTCAGCATTCAGCATTCATTATTCATAATTTATTCCGATGGCAGAGTTACGGTTGCTAGCCAAAACTCTTCTATTCCTTTGACGATTTGGAAAAGTTGGCTGAGGTTGCGGGATTTGGTAATGTAGCAATTCACGTGCAAATCGTAAGTGTGTAAAATGTCATCCTCATTGTGTGAGGTTGTCAGCACGACTACAGGAATGCGTTTGAGATGGGGATCGGCTTTAATTTCTGCTAAAACTTCTCTACCATCTTTTCTTGGTAGGTTTAAATCTAGCAGGATCAGGTCAGGACGGGGTGCATCAGCATACTCCCCTTCTTGACGCAAGTAAGCCATAGCATCCATACCATCCCTAGCTGTAATGACTTGATGTGGTACTTTACTATTTTTCAATGCTTCTTGGATCAGACGAACATCAGCTTTGTTGTCTTCTACCAAAAAGATTGTTTTGTACTTTTCTTCCGCTTCTGCGCTCACGATCGCGTCCTCCGACTGGAATCGTAAAGTAGAAAGTTGCTCCTTCACCGAGTTGTGACTCTACCCATATTCTTCCCCGGTGACATTCGACAATTTTCTTACAAATTGCCAAACCCATTCCTGTACCTTGGTACTCATCTCGCGTATGCAAACGCTGAAAGATAACGAAAATGCGATCGCTAAACTGCGGGTCAAGACCAATACCGTTATCCCTCACAGAAAATAGCCACTCATCTTCTAGGCGAGTTGCTCCTATATGAATTTCTGGAGTCTTGTCGCTGCGGAACTTGATAGCATTGCCGATGAGATTTTGGAATAACTGCATCAACTGGGTACTATCAGCCATCACAGTTGGCAACTCATCATAAGTAATAACAGTCTTAGTTTCTTTAACACGCTTTCGCAAATTAGTCAAGGCGCGTTCTAATGCTGTATCTACCTCTGTGAGTTCAAACTCAATCGCCTGCATATCCACTTTAGAGTAAGCTAGCACATCGTCAATCAGAGTCTGCATGAGGCTGACTCCCTCTACAACGTAACCAATAAACTCCTTAGCATCTTCATCAAGTTGTTGCTCGTAGCGCATTTCTAACAACTGCGCGTAATTTGCCACTTGGTTGAGAGGTTCTTGTAAATCGTGCGAGGCGACGTAAGCAAACTTTTTCAATTCAGCGTTGGAACGTTCTAAGTCATGGGCAAGCTGGGCTAGTTCATCAGCCTGACGCAGTACAATGTTAACAATTGCTTTTCGCAATTCCAGTGCTGCTTTTATTTCTACATATCGCCACGGTAAAGAGGTTAAGCGAACTGTTTCTTTCCACAGTTCAAACGATTTACGGGGACGCAGGTGCAAATTCCCTTCTGCTTGGCTCAACTCAAAAGCCTTATTGGGGTCACCTCCCCAATTGACAGTTTGAATGACTTCTGGTCTAAACCACAAAACATAATTTCGCTTGGATATGGGAATTGCTAGCAAGCCACTGGCGACATTTTTGAATCTTTCAGCATCAGGATAAATACGTGGCAAAGAATCTGTATAAAAGACTTCTTCTTTTACATTATTCCTTAACCACTGGACTAAGAAATTCAAATCTTCTTCTTTGGGAGTTTCACCAATCAACGTATAATTTCCACCAAAGCATATAGCTGCACCTTGAGCGCTGGTGAGATCCAGAAGACTTGGCTGGTGTTTAACTAACCCATCAATAAAATTTTCTTCTTGAGCCATATACTCAACCAATGCTGATTGAATATACGTCAGTTGCATGCGGTAGTCATAATCTTCCGTTTCTTCTCTAGCTGAAAGTTCTGCAAATATGACTCGACCTAAAAATTCGCAGGCTTTCCGTAACTCGTAAGCAACGTATTTGGGTGTCTGATGATGACAAGCAATAAGACCCCAAAGTTTTCCTTCTTTAATCAAAGAAATTGTCAAAGAAGAACCCACGCCCATATTATGCAAGTACTGTATGTGGCATGGAGCAGCACTTCTGAGACTAGAGTTTGTTAAGTCAAGCGGACGCTGGGTAACTGGATTATTAATCGGGAAAATTTCTGATTGTTGGGAACGAGTATCCGGTATGATTCTAATCCAATTGGAGGTAAATAACTTTCTTGCTGGTTTGGGAATATCTGATTCGGGGTAATGCAAACCCAAGTAAGGTTCTAGATGGTCTAGTTTTTCTTCAGCAATAACAGAGCCATGTCCATCATCATCAAATTTATAGAGCATTACCCGATCGAATCCGGTGACTTTTCGGACTTCTTGGACAATAATTTTGCAAAACTCCCGGATATTGCTAGTTTCTCCTAGTTGGTTAATGGATGCCCTAGCTAAATGATAAAAACTTAAAAAGGGAATATTTTCCTGAGTAATAGCAGGCTCTAATTCCAAAATCAAAAATCCTTCTGGGTTCCGATGAAAGACTGCGTCAAAGACGACATAATCATCACCTTTTTTCCGCACCCAAATTTTTGTAGGATTGATGAAATCCAGACTATCTTCTAAAAGCCCTGCGTTAATTCGTTCGATTTGAAAAGGATCGAGTAAATCTTCCAATTTTTGGTGCAGCAAATTAACTGGAGCTATACCAAATACTGTAGAGACATTGCTGCTAACTTGCAATATGGTTAAGTCAGGTTCTTGAAGGACAAGAAGAACTCCATGCGGTTGCACTTGACCCGAAACATGAATGGGTGCTTCTTTTAAGCTAGTTACATTAATGTCTTGTTGTAAATCACTAAGCACTATGAACCTCTATAGTTAAGAGTAGAGTAACTTTATTCTAGTTCCTGTAGTTTTAATATTTTTTATCAAAACTAAAGGAACTTAAGTTTTTAACAGTTGATAAATTCTCTGACAACAGTGTATGTTCTATAAAGTTAACAGAATTTTTCCTATAGTGACAAATCAACTTTGCTTAACATTTTCCTCGGAATTCTGCTTTCATTACTACAGTATATTTAGTTTATAGTAGTTGAGCTGATTGTCCATTTATATTTCTCATAATAAATATTAATATTAAGTGATTGTTTGCAAACAAGATGTGTAGTTATGTTAAACCTTAGATTAAACTCTTTTCAGGTTAGAGCTTAAAAAACGCCAGGGATATTCACTCCGCAATCTGGGGTAATGCAAAAATTTTTTTCTTGTGGTACGGGCGTCCTCGCCCGTATCAGATCGAAGGGCGGGCTAGAGCATCGGTATAGTAATCCCAAAAACCCGGTTTCTTCGAGTTGAGCATAGGAAATATCAAGCTTAAGCACAGAGAGAAACCGGGTTTTTGCCTCCTTTTTGATTATTGTACTGGCGCTCTAGAAGCCCACCCCACAATCGGGGATAATTTATTTTTTGGAAATTCCTAATTTCTCCTAAATCCAAGAATTAAACCACATCCTCATAGGTCTATACTCAAAATTGGACAGGGGTAAACCTAAATAGATCGGCATCCAAAAAACAAAGGCTATCATAATCAAAAAGGTAAGAGTCACACCAATGGCGCGAATTTGAGTATGATAACTGCGGATGCACCGATCTACAAGCCAAGCGATCGCCAGAAATGCAAAGACCACTGCTGTCATATAGTGGTAGATGAAAAGGCAACGATTGACTTTTGCCCAAGGTAGTAAATTCGCAGCATAATTCACTACTATATACAAAATAATCCAAGTCTCATTGCTTAATTCAGCAGACAGGAAAAAACGCTTTTGCCTAATCCAAAGCTTGGCAAATTGTCGAATTAACACTCCTAATAAGAATAAAAGCGCAGCCGCCCCAAACCACCATAAAAAGGGATTGCCCATAGCATGAACGTCATAAACAATTTTCCCTGTGCCCGCAGGTAGAGAAGGTCCTATGACAGGTATGGGATTTTTGAGACTTGTTACTGTTTGGTAGAAATACGCCATTGGTCGAATCATAAAAGGCCATGTATACCAAGCAGAACAGTAAGGATGAATTTTAGAGCTATTACCTAGACGTTCGTGAAATCCTAAAATCTGCTTGTGGACTTCTACAAACCCGTATCTTGTATCTAATTGTAGGTGTGGAATCCAAATAAGGCTATATATCGTAGCAGGAATAATTCCTAAGAAAAATACAATCTGAAAAATATTCAGTTGAGTCAATTTTTTAAGGGGAGTTGACTTATCTTCTATACGGTTATTTATGATATATTTTGTCTGCCTTTTGCTCAAAGATAATGGGGTGAATGACAAAGGCAAAAAAAAGCTTTGAGAGCTTTCCTTACTAACAGGACTATTTGAAGAATAGGAAAGAAATTCATCTTGGTGTTGACGATCGCTCTCTACTTTACTTAAGTGGAAAGACTGCAACCACTGGTTTCCCCAAGCTATTATCCACAGAAGATAAGCTCCTAGGAGAAACCATAAACCATTCCATTTTGTAGCACAAGAAGCACCAAAAGCTACACCCGAAAGTACTAACCAAAAGCTGCGCCATATCCTCTGACTAGCTAGTGCTAGGAGTAGAAACAACTGTCCTAATAGACCAAAGATAACAATATATTGATTGATTAAAGCATAACGTGATTCTACAATAAATATGCCATCACAAGCCGCAAATAAACCAGCAAGTAAAGCAAAGCTACGACGGTAACTGATTTGATAAGCGATCGCAGCAACAATTACGGGAATCCAGGAGCCAGAAAAAGCGTTTATCCACCGATAACTGATGGGTGACATCACCGAACCAGTCAACCCATTTACCTGGTTTTGGAAAAAAGGAATTTGATTGCCAATCCAAATTCCTATGGCAATAATGTATTTCCCTAATGGTGGATGACCGTCAAAAAATGGGGTATTAGTCAGATAGTTGTTGCCAAATTTAGCATAGTAAACTTCGTCAAAAACTAAGGTATTGAATCGTCCCAATCCCCAAAATCGTAAGGCGAGTGATAGCAAAAAAACACTCGCCATGCTAAGATAAAATATTTTTTTAGTCACTGGTCACTGGTCACTGGTCACTGGTCACTGTTTTCTACTTTAGCGATCTCCAACATAGTTTTTAACACGGAATCGGGATTGAGGCTAATGGAATCAATTCCCTGTTCCACTAGAAATTGAGCAAATTCTGGGTAATCGCTGGGTGCTTGACCGCAAATGCCAATTTTTCGATTGTACTTTTTGGCGGCGGCGATCGCTAACCTGACCATTTGCTTGACTCCTTCGCCGCGTTCATCGAACAACCGCGACACTAGAGCAGAATCTCTATCTAAGCCCAGTGTCAGTTGAGTCAAGTCATTGGAACCTATAGAAAACCCGTCAAAAATTTGTGCAAAATCCTCAGCCAGAATGACATTATTGGGTAACTCGCACATCACGTAAACTTGCAAATCGTTGACACCCTGCTTTAAACCATTTTTTGCCATTTCTGCCAACACCAGACGTCCCTCATTAGGAGTGCGACAGAAGGGAATCATTGGAATCACATTTGTTAATCCCATTTCGTCCCTAACTCGTCTCATAGCTTGGCACTCCAAAGCAAAAGCTTCTTTGTAGCCTTCATCATAGTAACGTGCTGCACCCCGCCATCCCAGCATTGGGTTTTCTTCTTCCGGTTCAAACTGTCTACCACCCAACAAGTTAGCGTATTCATTACTCTTAAAATCTGACATCCGCACTATAACTGGTTTGGGATAAAAAGCAGCCGCAATTCTACCAACACCTTGAGCGAGTCTATCAACAAAATATTGCGGTTTCTCATCATAAAGTGCGGTTATTGTTGCAACTTTATCTTTGACAAATTCATCATTGAGCTTGTCGTAATGAATCAATGCCATTGGATGGGCTTGGATGTGGTTAGCAATAATAAATTCTGTTCTTGCCAAACCGACTCCATCGTTGGGAATTGCAGATAGACTAAATGCTTCTTGAGGGTTACCCACATTCATGAGTATCTGAGTGCGAGTGCGAGGCAAATCTTCTAACGGGACTTCTTGGACTTCAAAGGGTAATAATCCCTCATAAACTCTGCCTTCTTCCCCTTCAGCACAAGAAATGGTAACTTCTTGACCGTTTTTTAAAATTCCCGTAGCATTGCCACATCCTACAATTGCAGGTACACCTAATTCTCGTGCAATAATCGCTGCATGGCAAGTCCGCCCCCCTTGGTTGGTAATAATCGCACTTGCTCTTTTCATAATTGGTTCCCAATCAGGATCGGTTCTATCTGTTACTAAAACTTCTCCGGCTTGGAAATCTTCAAGTTTGTGTATATCTGTAATTAGGTGCGCTTTTCCTTGACTGATTGCTTCTCCAACAGCACGTCCTGTAAGAAGGGGGAGTGGGGAGTTGGGAGTGGTGAGTGGGGATTGGGGTAACTTTTCCCCAGTTCCCAGTCCCCATGCTCCAATACCTGATAAACGATATGTTCTTAAAACATTTTGCGTCTTTTGTGATTGAACTGTTTCCGGACGGGCTTGGACGATGAACAATTCGTTTGTAATGCCATCTTTTGCCCACTCAATGTCCATCGGTGTGTAGGTGTTGTGAACTTGAGAATAATGATCTTCTATCAAACAAGCCCAACGGGCTAGTTGTAAAATTTCCTCATCTGTTAAAGCATATTTATTTCTTTCTATTTGAGGCACTAAGACATTTTTGGTAAATTTTGTGCCATCATCATAGACCATTTTTAATTCTTTGCTGCCCAGTCTTTTATCAATAATTGGGTGGTAACCTTCTCGTAAAGTCGGTTTAAAAACATAGTATTCGTCTGGGTTGACGGAACCTTGGACTACGTTTTCTCCCAATCCGTATGCTGCTGTTATCAATGCAGAATTTTTGAAGCCTGTTTCGGTTTCAATTGAGAACATGACGCCAGAGCATGCCAGATCGGAACGTACCATTTTTTGTACGCCAACAGCAAGGGCAACGCTAAAATGGTCAAATTTTTTAATATATCGATAAGAAATAGCTCTGTCTGTGAATAAGGATGCAAAGCATTTATGACATGCGGCTAACACACTCTCTACACCAGTCACGTTGAGGTATGTTTCTTGCTGACCTGCAAAACTCGCATCAGGAAGGTCTTCAGCCGTTGCACTGGATCGCACTGCGACATCTGTATCTGGATTGTATCGGTTGCAGAGAGCTTCGTAAGCTTCAACAATGGCAACTCGCAATGGTGTTGGAAATGGTGTGTGGAGTAGCAATGCTCTTGCTTTTTTTCCTCGTTCCCGCAAATTTCTGACATCCTCTACATCTAAGTCAGAAAAAAGTTTTCGCAGTTTCTCTTCTAACCCAGCCGATTGAATAAAATAGCGATAAGCATAAGCCGTGGTCGCAAACCCAATCGGTACATTTACACCTTTTGGCGTAAGTTGTTGAATCATCTCACCTAAGGAGGCGTTTTTGCCACCAACAATTGGTATATCAGCAATGCCAACCTCATCAAACCAGAGGATGAGCGATCGCTCGAGTGAGGATGAGTGTGATGAAGTCTTTTTTGTTGCCGTATCCATCTAAAATTACCCCTTTAAGATCGATCCCTGATAGTTGTCGATCGCCTTCCTATATGTATTATATATCACTGCTATTTGTAATTGCCTGTATGTTTTTTTAGATTTAAGATCAAAAAGTTTAGATTTTTGTTTTAACTGGAGTACAGGGCTTTTTCGGAAAAACTAGTAGCCTTCGCTACCTATAGCAATCCCGATCCCCGAATTCTAAGATTGCAACAATGATTGGTTGCTTAATTAAGGTAAACTTTCAACAAGGTTTGCTAACCTAACTACTGTTATAATATGCGGAGTTCATTGCTCCTTGGTTCGTCCGTTACGAGCTTAAGTAAAAGCTTTACGGAAGATCTAGAATTAGGAGACTCGCTCCCTTGGTAAACTACCCATTGACACTAAACTTTTGATAGCACCAACAGCTTTTACGGAGGGAGCAGTCATGGGCAAATACGACAAAATCTTTAACTCTACCAAAACAACCAAAGAGAAACTCACCGCACAAGAAGCGGTAGCAGCGATTGGAGTTGTCACCTCAGCTGCTGATTCTAGCTTGGACGAGGTGGATGCAGACTACATAGCCGATATACTCTGGGAATTTCTGGAAGTTTTTGAAGAATATTCAGACGACCAAATGTTAGAGCTTCTAGATAAACTTATAGCCATTGCGGAAGAAGATAGCGTAGGAGCATTATTTAACGCCGCAAAGGGTTCGCTTTCGGAA
Organism: Scytonema hofmannii PCC 7110; assembly: GCF_000346485.2. Classification (NCBI taxonomy): domain Bacteria; kingdom Bacillati; phylum Cyanobacteriota; class Cyanophyceae; order Nostocales; family Scytonemataceae; genus Scytonema; species Scytonema hofmannii. The sequence continues at coordinate 6,761,608 of NZ_KQ976354.1, read as the reverse complement.
GATTTAACACTTGATGCTTATGCTGCAGGGGTTAGCCTCCTTGTGGATGAGGAAGAAATGATGATTCCGAAAGGAAAAATGAATTTGCTGAAAAAGTTACAAGAAGCTCTCGGAATTGAAGATGATGAAGCTAAGGAAGTCGCAGACGAAGTGATAGCCGCCTTTGAAGAAGTAGAGGAAGAATCAGAAGATGACGAATTTCTAGATGATGATGAACCAGGGTTTGAGGAAGGTTCCGAACCACAAGTGTATGAGTCACCTGGAAAAAATTTTGTAGTTCCAATTCCGGTGGACATTCAAAGAGGTGGTATGGTCCAAGCTCAAGAAGGGTTAGTGAGCTTTTCTGATGACTTTGGGACTTTGTTAAGAATTGATTATTTCCCCTTGACACCACAGCAAAAAAAGGAGCTGGAATCTGTAGGACACGAAGAATATCTGCGATCGCTTCTCCTAAATCAGTATGTACCTCAAGGAATCGTTGTTAATTTACCAGAAGCTCAGGTAAAAGATACTAAGTATATAGAGGACGCATTGGATGGGGCTTATTTTGTGCTCGTCGATATGCCTGAAGGTTCAAACATTTCTAAGACGGGAAACAACGGAACCGCTAGCAGATTAGATGCCTATCGAGGACTTTTAGGATTTATCAGTGGTAATTTCCTATATATAGTCAGCAGCCAGCGTAGCTTTTTTGATGGGGAAACTCCCGGTTCAATTGAAGAAGAATCTGAACGAATCGAAGAGAGTATCCTAAATTTTGTTGATACTATCGAGTTTACCTAAGAATTCAATACGGCTTGGTTAACGATAATTGAGGTGTCAGAACCCCGGTTTCTTGAAGCAACCGGGGTTCTAATTTCCGTTTGTCCGAGTAGTATTGACTTACCTATTACCAATTTGTTAGCCCTATTTATAAATTATTTTTTGGTTTCACGCAAAGAGGCTGAGATGTCAACATTTTTTGTGCTTTTGCGTGAGATGTTAATACTATCAATCAAGTAACATCTCAGACTAATTCCCCATAAAGGCACTATTTTCCTCTGAAAAACATAAAAACTATAGAAAATTTTACAAGAAAAATTTCCGGAATGTTGTATTATGAGCAAATGAGGAAGCGCTCATGTTGCCCAAGAGCACTTCCTCTAAAAAATAATATTAAACTTAATTCTGGAGTGATCTTAGCATGACTAAAGCGCCGGAAACAGCTCCTGCTGTGAATTTTTCTGAAACAGTTGCCGGAGAAGTTCAATATCTCATCCATAAGCTTGCCAAATCGAGTAAAGACTTGATAAACGAAGTTTGTAGCGAGATTAGCTACACAAATCCCGTTACATTACTCGGAGCCGCCAAAATTGGGCAATTGTTACTTTTCCTTAAGGAAAAACTTAAGCCCAAACAATATGAAGAAGCTTTAGCCAATTCTTTAGGATGGTCAGCAAGCATTGCTAATCACTTGCTGAAGCTAGCACCCATACTCGGAAGCTTCACCACCAAACAACTCGATAAAATCAATCGCAACCTCTCGGTGTCAGCACTCTACAAATTAGCCACAGGTCGGACACCCGTTGAAGTTATCCAGTCCGTGCTGGAAAAAGCTTGTACCGAAGAAGTTTCCAAGAAAGATCTTCAAATTGAAACCAAGACGTATAAGGATAAGCAACCGAAAAAAGAGCCAACGCCATGGAGATATGCTGGTGGTGTTCGAGAATACCAACCACCGAGAATCTCTGAAACAGCGGGATTGGTTATAGAACGACTCAGCGAACAAGATGGCAAGCCGCGACGTTTTGTCATTGAAGAGGCGGTTTTGTTGCTAGCAGAGAAATTTCAGCAGGTGGTTTTAGCTGTAGCTTAGCTTTTGCAGTCGAGTAATTTTCTCAAACCGATTTCTCTGCTCAAAACGCCCTACGGTGTCCACATAAGTCTGAAATAGCTGAGAGATCTAGGTTTTTGCGTCGTTTTACCCCACCCTAGCCCTCCACGCGTGAAAGGTCTGGAAATCGTAAATTCAATCTCCCCCCTTTCTTTCTAAGGGGGGATTAAGGGGGGTAAATCCGACTTGTATGTACACTGCTATGGAGCACAAGAAATTAAGTATTTTTCTTGTCGCTATATAACAATAACTCTCGATTTTGACGTAAATCTGTACGATCGCGCTGCGTGGGATAAGGAACGCCATCGCCTTTAATACTTGACCAAAGAACGCGGCTAAATGCTTCCGCCTTCAACTTAATCCACAGCGATCGCAACACTCACAAAGGAAGAACCTCTTTTGTTTAAAGGACTGATCTGGAGAGAGTTTAAAGCAAGCATTAGATAGTCCCATAAAGACCTTATTTTTCTCTGAAAACTCTAAAAATCTATAGAAAATTTTACAAGAAAAATTTCCGGAATGTTGTATTATGAGCAAATGAGGAAGCGCTCATGTTGGTCAGGAGCACTTCCTCTAAAAAATAAAATATTTATAATTCTGGAGTGATCTTAGCATGACTAAAGCGCCGGAAACAGCTCCTGCTGTGAATTTTTCTGAAACAGTTGCCGGAGAAGTTCAATATCTCATCCATAAGCTTGCCAAATCGAATAAAGACTTGATAAACGAAGTCTGTGGCGAGATTAGCTACACAAATCCCGTTACATTACTCGGAGCCGCCAAAATTGGGCAATTGTTACTTTTCCTTAAGGAAAAACTTAAGCCCAAACAATATGAAGAAGCTTTAGCCAATTCTTTAGGATGGTCAGCAAGCATTGCTAATCACTTGCTGAAGCTAGCACCCATACTCGGAAGCTTCACCACCAAACAACTCGATAAAATCAATCGCAACCTCTCGGTGTCAGCACTCTACAAATTAGCCACAGGTCGGACACCCGTTGAAGTTATCCAGTCCGTGCTGGAAAAAGCTTGTACCGAAGAAGTTTCCAAGAAAGATCTTCAAATTGAAACCAAGACGTATAAGGATAAGCAACCGAAAAAAGAGCCAACGCCATGGAGATATGCTGGTCGTGTTCGAGAATACCAACCACCGAAAATCTCTGAAACAGCGGGATTGGTTATCGAACGACTCAGCGAACAAGATGGTAAGCCGCGACGTTTTGTCATTGAAGAGGCGGTTTTGTTGCTAGCAGAGAAATTTCAGCAGGTGGTTTTAGCTGTGGCTTAGCTTTTGCAGTTAAACAATACCGATCGGGGGATCGGTACAATTCTTTCTGAAAATTTTCCTGATAAAGACTAGCCATCTCCAGAAATTACAGCGATTTTCAAATTAATAGACCATATCTTGTGGAGCGGGCGTCCTCGCCTGCTCTCTTGTCTAGAACGGGCGGGGACGCCCGTACCACAAGAGCATAGTATGGTTCTAGACCTTGAAAACTGCTGTAATTGTGCATCATCTACAACCTTTGTAGAGACTAAGCATGGCGCGTCTTTACATTGTTTTTTGGAGATGTCTACTGATGTCTACTAGCCATGCTAGTCTCCATATCAGAAAAAAACTGGAGTTTTTACACTACATATGAAACGCAAGCAATTAAGTATTTTTCTTGTCGCTATATAACAATAACTCTCGATTTTGACGTAAATCTGTACGATCGCGTTGCGTGGGATAAGGAACACCATCGCCTTTAATACCAGCCCAAAGAACGCGGTTAAATGCTTCTGCATTCAACTTATCCACACCCTCAAAGTCAAAATTTGCAGTTACTTTCGCCCACCATTGATTATTGTGCAAAATGGGTACAGCAGCCGATTTAACAGCTTCAGGATTTTGACATGCACGAACGAGGTCTGGATCTACAGAAGATTGACACAAATTTCCCGGTACGATCGCTGTATAGGGTGTTAAACTTGGCTCTGCAGTGAATGCATCTATGATTGGTACGCAAATCCGAGCATACCCAAAATAGGTTCGGTAATTACTCTCTCTTATTCGGGATACGGCTCTTCCCTCGATTTCCACAAATTAATTAATATCGGCATTGGCAAGGAAACACCTGTTCTTCGATTTGCAAGAGCCAATTAAACCTCCACAGTTTTATGCGATCGCTTTGCTGAGAAGAAGTTATAGTCTGAATCGAGTTCTGGACACAGTGCCAAATTACTTCGTAGCAATAGTTGTAGCGCTCAAAGTCTGACAAAGAAAAAAAATCAATGAATAGAAACACATATATTAAGCAATCTAAGAGGAAAATAAGATGACATCCAGCGGTATAGAAAAAATGGGTAAAGTTACTAATACCATCACAATTACTAACCATATTGACCAGATTCTTGCAACTAGAGGGTTTATATTGGAAGAACAAGTGCGATCGGTTACATTAGATAATGTTTTAGTTGATACTGGAGCAACAAGGCTTTGCTTACCTAGAAATATTATTATTGATTTAGGATTACCTCTTCAAGGAGAAGTAGATGTTAAAACAGCTACGGGAATAGTAAAAGCTCGTATTTATAAAGAATTGCATATAGTCGTTGAAGGACGAGAAGGATTATTTAATTGCATTGAATTACCGGAGGATTCAGACCCATTATTAGGATTAATACCGTTAGAAGATTTAGGATTAGAACCTGACTTAATGAATCAAAAACTGCGGATTTTACCAGAATATGGAAAAAACACTTATTTGATGGTTTTATAATCACGTGCGCTAATGGAGGGGGTCGGAGTCTTGACAAGAGTAAATAAAGTATTACTTAGATTGGACAGGTTTTACGATAGGGTTCGTTGCCAAAAGCTTGTTGCCATTCCTGCTGAGTCAAGTTACGACCAGCTGTACGACAAGCAACTGTAATGAGGTTATCAACACCGATCTGCCAGAGACGGACATCATTACTACCACTGAGAATCCATCGACTATCAGAGCTAAAGGCTAAAGATCCGACACTAGCTTTATGTCCGCGCAACACAATTGGTGCAGCAGTGATATCCATAGGATTCCACAGGCGAATGGTATGGTCTTCACTCGAAGTTGCTAGCCATTGGTTATCGGGGCTAAATTCTAGACCAAGAACACGTCCTCCATGTCCCTTTAGCAAAACCGATTCTTTGGCAAGATTATTCATATCTTGTAACTGCACCTGGTAATTCCAAGAGCCAGCAGCCAACCAGCGACCATCTTGACTGAAAGCAACACGAACAACACGCTCATCCGGATCGAATTTTATAATCTTTGTACTTGCTGAGGGGTTACTTGAGGTGAGATCCCACAGTCTGGCTGTACTATCCCAACCTGCTGTTGCTACCCAACGATTACCAATTAAAACAAAGGAAAGGCGATGGAATTCGGAATTTCTAGCACGCGCTACGTAAAGGGAACGAATCGCTGCGTAAAAATCATCCGTGAAATCTAGTTTGAGGGTAGTGTCAATTTCATCAACAAAAATCACAACACGATCTGGTATTTCTGTCAATAACACCTGTTCAAAAAATTGTGTCAGCCGTTGTGTCACACCTATGCCATCACGTGCTTGCCACCACTGCTCTACACTAGTTGTCAGCATCAGTTGGTCGGCAATAGTTACAAGTAACCCTTTATACCATTGCTCTGGGGTAATTTGAGTACCAATCAGTGGCAAATCAATAATCACAGATTGAATGCCTTCCTCAATTAACTGTTCTGCTGTCCGGATCATCAAGCTGGATTTTCCCAACTGGCGGGGGGTGAGGACGTAGGCAAAAGCTGCATCACGACACAGCGTCAGTAGTTCTTCATCAGCACGTCGGGGAATATACAACCCCTGGTCGTTTGCTTGGACAGTACCACCAACAGTGTAAATGCTTGGTTCAGCCATGCAGGTGCTCCTGGAAATAGTCGGCATAGAGTTGACACCGAGGCACAACTATCTGACCTTCGCGCCGGACTAAACCTGCTGCACTCAGTAAGCGGGCAATTCTCTCATCTGGACAGGTGTTGTTGCGAATTGTTTGGAGGAATCCCTGCACTAGGTCTTTTTTTTCATAGATACGAAACAAATGATACCTTAGATGGTCGCTAAATGGACCGCGATCGCCTATTGCTTTCGCAAATAACTCTTCTGCTGTTATCTGCTGGCTGGCAACCAAATATAGTGCTCGCCGCACTAAATAAGGATGACCATGTAATAATTCCATCAGTTGGTTTGTTTGCAATGGCGTTAACGGCGAACCATGTCTTTGATTGAGATCGGCAACTTGTTCTGGTGTAAAGTCTTCCAGCAGCAAAACTTCACCTACGTTAAAGGGGGATTGATGTAGGTTGGCAATCAAATGATAGGGTTCGGTAGCAGTCACTAGCGCCAGATCGAACTTTTTCCAAACCCGCATAGTGGGTAAGGCACGATTATTGTGCCAACTGCGTAACATACTAAAAAAGTCAGAACGAAATTCAGCATCAAAAATCCGATCGACTTCATCCATTGCCAAAACCAAGGAACCACTCAGTTCCTTAAGCAAATAAGACTGCATATAGCGGGTACAACGCTGATTGTTACCTACCCCTTGTTTCCAGAATTCTGCCGTTCGGTTGGGCATTCCCAATTGTTCGGTTAATATCGTACAAAATTGCAGATAAAAAATATCTGCATTGGTGAGGGTATCTTGGTCAAATAGTTGAAAATCCAGAAATGCTACCTGTTTCCCAACTTTCATCGCTCCATCAATGACCCGAATTAGCAGCGAACTTTTGCCCATTTGACGGGGACCTTTGATTGTTAAAGTGATTCCTTGGCGCTTCATGGTGGCGATCGCGATCGCATCTTGGGGACGCTCAATGTAAAATTGAGATTCTGAGTCCATTGTCCCTTCTGGCATTTCCAAGGGTACTGGTTGAGCAGAGGGAGATGGGCGCGGTAAAGGTGCTGGTGGAGAGATTCGCAGCAAGTCAAGTTTGGACTCTTTTGTGCTGATGGAAAGAAAATCGCCTGCGATCGCCCGTCTTAACTCTGCAATCAAGTTCTCTGTGTCTTCATTTCCTTGCCACAATGCCCAGTTAATCTCGTTTAGAAAAACACTCAATGGATACTGAAACGGTTCTCGATAGTCCAGACGCACTGGCAAAATGACCGGATGTCCCTTCTGCTCTTTTGCTAGATGATATGCTGTGGCAATCTCCAGTTCTACCATCTCGCTATGAACGGCTCTTTGTGAGAGAAACACAATTAAAAAATCTGCCTGTCGTAATTCCGCTTCAATCTTTTCTGCCCAAGGTGTACCGACTAGCATTGCCCGATCGATAAACACCTCATGCTGTTGGCTGAGTGCTTGAAACACCTGTAGTGCTACCGTTTGGTCGGGTTCAGCGTTACGCTTATAGCTGATGAAGATGCGACTTTGTGGTGTTGCGGACACTTTTTCAGTAGATGATAATCGTTTCTTGAGTGTTGGTGTTGCTGACTCCGGAAGACTTTCTAAATCAATGGCTATACGACCAAATTCAAAGGCATCTTCTAGCGATCGCCCAGCACCTAACGCATCGTAAAAGCCCACGGCAAAATCAATAGCGGCGCGATCGCCGATCGCCTGATTCATACCAATAACATAATCAATGTGTTGGCAAATTGCTTCTGCTTGCACCTCACTATAGCAAGCATTCAATAAGACACACTCCACTTTATTTTGGAAGAGTTTGAATAACCGCGCTAGAGATGAAGCACTCACCAACTGCATCATTCCGTCGCTATTTTCCAGAACTAATCCTTGAGTTCCTGCTCCATGTCCAGAAAAATGCACAATTTGCGGTTCATAGTCCAACAACGCCCGTCGCAAATCATCAGGACGCACCGCCCAGCGCGAGATAATTTCAAATTTATCACGTCTACGCGCCCGTTCTAAACCCATTTGAATTTCTCGTACCTCATCATTGAGGCGTAAATTATCCGTGTCTTTAGGATTGGCGGTCAGAATCAGAATCTTTTTCACAAGTTGAAATTATTATGAAGATATAAGCATATCCAGAGAACATCTTTAAATTAAGCAAGACGTGCCAGGAGATTAAATTGTTGCCCTACTTACAAAATTCCTTTTCCCAATACCTTACGTTTCAATACCAATATACGAGGTCGTGCTCCTTTACCAGAAAAACCTAGACCCTCACGAAAGATTTCTGGCATATAAAACCGTGCTTCTTCTTGTTTTTCTTTATCTTCGTAAATCACTCCCATGTCTTCTAACATTCTTACTGTTTGCTGCTCCATATCAAATTGTTCAACAGCAAAGGGAATTTTTCGTTGCTCTGGGGTATACTTAGGAAGTATGTCATCAACCCATGCCTTAAACTCTGGGTACTCTTCTTTTGCTTCTTCCACTTTCTTTTCACTACATGGCTTTAAAGCACGACGAATTGCTTCAGGAGGTAAAAGGCGGCTGCTAGACCACTTCTCAAATTGCACTTCTTTAGATCTATTTACTGTTATGTCTGCCGCATGGTATAAGAAACGAACAATATCCCTTGCTTGAAGTCTGCCATTAAAATCAGTTAAAGCTGCAAATACCCAAGAGGCTGTATAAGCTTCTTTAGCATTATCCGATCCTAGTCTTTTACCCCATAACTTCTCTAATTCTTCTTTACCTAGGCTATCGATACTCCCTTTTTCTGCACCTATGACTTCTGACTCACTACAAAGCCAAAAAACTAACCTTAAAAAAGAATCTTTATCCCAAGATAAATCATAAGAACGGTATAAGTTTTCAAACTGTTTCAAGTTTTGGGTAATTGTATAACGGAGAAAATCACGCCGCAGAAAAATTATAACTCCGAGATGAGATTGCCTAACTTCAGATAGCTTTTTTGGTAAATCATCAATCAAAGCTTTCAAGGCAATCTTCTCTTGCTTACTTGATGCAATATTTGGAAAAACATCCTCTAAGCCATCAAACAAAAATATAATACGTAATCCTTGTTCTTTCAATTTACGATTTATACTACCAAGAATAGCGGGACGATCGCCTTCAATATGAATGCCAACAGATTTTGACATTTCACTAATCCAAAATTCTGTCCATTCTGGTTCACTCCACGATTCTGATACAATTGCTCTTTTAATCCTATCTCTAAATTCTGAAGCCAAAAACTCAGAAACACTGTTACCAAAAGCTACTCTAACCTCATTTCTGGCTTCATTGATAATAGTTTTAGCATTATCCTGAACATTGCTTGATTCAAGTAAAGGAAAAATATGTGTTTGTTGAATTAATTGGGGAGCTTTATTATCAATACGATTAAAAAAATTTTCCCAATATTTGAAACGTGATAACTGTATGTAGTTAAAAGTTTTTCCAGCACCTTTGGCTCCAATTGATACTACATGAGGTAATTCGTCTCTAAAACTGCTTGCTAAGTTTTTTAATGGCTCTGTAACTAATAAATCTTCTCCTCGACCTTGTTCAGCATATTCGTATTGCTGACATAAATCTTTAAGTCGGCGTACATCTGCAAGTCGTTCGTGTTTTTCTATAGGTTTTAATAGTAGCTCTTGAATTGTAGCAATTTGTAATTGTTCTTCTGCCCATACATGAGCTACTTTCATGACCGTAGTTTGGCTGAGTTTGAAACGCGCATCTTCCCAGTTATTAACATACAGTAAATCTTGAGCAAAATAGGTTTCTTTTATTTCCAATCTAGTAGAATATAAATTATCTTCTTCCGGCTGCACGTACACAGACTGAAATCTAAATAGCGCATCTTCAAATGCTGGTAATGATTTCATTTCTGGCGTTAACATACTCACGATTACAGATGGATCGTAATAACTTTCATCATCGACTTTTGCTTTTGATGGTGCGATTTGACCAACTTGCTTAAGAACAAGACTTATACCTCTGACAGACTGGTCATTAATCGTTGATACCAAGAAACGCTGAATTCTTGGATCGAAGATAATAGGACTAGATATTTCGCTCAAGCCTGCTCTCAAATCAATAAGTACATAATCAGCACCAATAGCTTGACCTAAACTATGTATAGCGTTGCCGCATTCCCAAGCAGAACCTGGACTTGAAACCAACTGTTCGGGTAAAATAGGTGTATCTAGCAATTGATTATCTTCAAGACACGCAGGTAAAAAATAAACAATTGCTTTTCCTTCATTTTTAGGAGATTTTTCAACTTCCTTAGCAAACCATGAAAGTGTTTCTTCTCTTTCAATAGGGGAGTAGTGGTAAACTTCAAGAAAATCAATGAAAGAAACAGTAGGTTGTTGCTTTTCAAAGCGATTCCAATAAGTAAGCCCAGGAGCTTCTAAATCAGCATCAATAACCAATACAGTTATGGCTTTATCTATCTCTTTAGCTCTATCTAGCAAAGCAAAAAGATGCGCTGCTAAACACAATGTTCTTCCTACACCGCCTTTAAAAGAATAAAAGGCTATTAAACTAGGCTTTTCTGTATAAGGCTCTGGAAGCTTAACTGGTTTTGTTACTACAGTTTCTATATTTGAGTCACTATCAAGATAAGCAATTTCTTCCCAAAATGGGCGCAGAGAGATATCAGTTGTGCATGGCTCTTCACCAGGTATAAACTCTACTGGTAATATAGCGTCACCTAGGTCAAGTTGAATGACTGATTCTTCTTCTTGATACCAGTCCCCAAACCATTCCTTTAATGTATTTGTCGCAATATTTTTATTCTTATCATTAAGAAGCTCAATCTCTACACCATCGGAAAAACAACGAATTCTAGCTACTCCCTCAGGTAATTTACGACCATATTTAGTCTGATGACGAATTACCCTTCTAACATCTAGCCAAGTTAGTAATCTAAGAGATTTCATAGTCTTTTTAATTCTTCTTCTATCCAATCTACTATTTCTAATAACTTTTTCTCTAAATCTTGGTCTGTTATACCTGATGCTGCACAATATCCTCCATAACACCACATCTGATTAACATCTCCAGGAGTAAATTTTCTTTCATCATAACCGTTTTTACCTTTTATTGACTTCATGTTTAGTTGTGCTGGTAGCCTCAGAGTTTTGTGAACAGATAAGCAATCTAACAGCTTGTTGACATCATGCTGGCATTCAGAAATATCTGTACATAAATCAGAACGGTTTTTTTCTTGTCTCCGCATCAAAATTGCCTTTAGACCACATTCTACTGCATAAAATAAAAGTAATCGATGAGCATTGCTGCGTGGTGTCTTATTAGAAGCTAATTTATTTTCTCTCCAAACTTTTTCTATTTCCCTATCTGTAAATGGAATTACCATTATGGCACTGTCTTTCGGTCTAAGTAGCTAAGAAGAATTTTAGCTATATTATGTTAATTTATGACTTGATAAAAAGTTAACAAAATTTCATTAAATTGAAAAGTTTTTTAGAAACCATACCAGATCGGCATTTGAGCAAAACACTTGATGTCTGAAAAATTAATAGCATCCCGCGCATTGACTCACACATTGCCAGCATCCCACAATTTCAATGGGGTTTCCTTCAGCATCTTTCACCAGTCTAAGATGTTGAACACGTTATCGCTAACGAAAGTTGTCTGGAAGTTTCCTGATGGCTCACAGCTATAAATAATTGCCGGATTGTGGACAAGAAGGCGCTGAAGTTGATTTTGGGTACTGCGAAGCAACTTTTCAGTTCGCTTGCGTTCTATGAGTTCTGTTTGTACTTGTTGATAAAGTTCGGATTGCTGAATGGCAATTGAAACTTGGGTACTCAACTGTTTGAGTAAATTAATTTCCACAGGTTCCCACTTTCGCGGTTCAAAACAATGGTTGGCAACGAGAAGCCCCCAAAGTTGTGGCGTTTCTCCTGTTCCTCCATTTTCTAGCACAATGGAAACCACCAGATTGGAGCGAATTTGCAACTGTGCGAGCAATGTTATATGACAGAGTGCGAGATCCGATGTATGGATATCCGCAATTGCTTGAATCTTTCCCTGTTCGTAAGTTTGGCGATGGGATGGTTCTTGGAAAAAGGAATCTTTGATGACAGTACCGAGAACGCTGTTGCAACCAGGCGCAACTGACTCAACTACTACAGTACCGCTCCAATCAGGGTCAAAGCGATAAATGAAAACGCGATCGCACTGTAGAAACTGCTGCACCTCTGAAACCGTTGTTTTTAAAATTTCCGCCAGATCTAAAGATTGGCGGATATGCTTTGCCATTTCTGCAATCAGCCGTTCTCGTTGAGTCTGTTGGTACAAGGCGATCTCTGACTGTCTTTGTTGCGTGACATCCGCACCAATGCCAATCACCTCCAACAATTCACCGCGATCGTTCCAGCGATTGACCGAGTTCCAAGAAACAATCCGTTTCTGTCCGTGTTTGGTAGTCAACCTCATTTCGTAGTTAATCACTTGTTTCCTTTCAAAATCGCGGAACAATTGCTCAACCTGCCAGTATTCGCCGTCTGGATAAAAAATATTCCACCAATTGTTTCCCACCAGTTCATCAGTGGTGTAGCCCGTGATTTCATTGACGGCGGGATTCACAAAGGTAGTCGTCCCATCAGGAGCAATCCCACAAATTAACGTTGGAGCAGCAGTCACAATATGACTGATATATTCTTTCTCACGGCGCAAAGCTTCTTCCGATTTTTTGCGTTCTGTAATATCTTGTATAATTGTTGATAGAATTATTTCACCATTTGGTTCGTGTTCTAATGGCACAGCATCAGTTATGGCACGAAGATAGCTTTCTTGTTGCCGCAGTGACTGCTGTAAGTAGCGAAGTTCTAGTAAGCTGACAACCTGACGGGTGAGTGCTTCGAGCGCAGCAATTTGCTCTAAGTCGAGTTGGCGTGGCTCTCTGTCAATGACACACAACGTACCGATCCGAATACCTTGTGGAGTAGTCAAAGGCACACCAGCGTAAAACCGGATGTGTGGGTCACCAGTGACTAAAGCGTTAGTGGCAAAGCGGGGATCTTCCAAAGCATCTGGAACAATCAGTGGCTCGCCATGCAGAATGGCATGAGTACAAAATGACACATTGCGAGGAGTTTCAGATGCTGTCAGTCCCACTTTGGATTTAAACCACTGGCGATCGCTATCCACCAAGCTTACCAATGCGATCGGAGTCTTGCAAATGAAAGCCGCAAGACTGGTTAGATCGTCGAATGCTACTTCTGGTGATGTATCAAGGATTTGATAGCGGTAAAGCGCTTCAAGCCTCAGAGCTTCATTGTCAGGTAAAACAGATTCCATTGCCCAAATTTTTAAGCAATACAAGTTAACCAAAGCTTTACAGCCCGGTATTTATCTTGTTCCCTAAATACCAACGGAAATTAAACTCAGCCCATTAAAAAGATAAGGTTTGTTATCCTTCAGTACAAAACGTTACGGAGCGTAGTTTACATCTCCAAAGTTCCTGTAAATTTGCCAAGGGCTATCGTTACGATAGAGCAAGGAACCTCTGTCCGTAACACAAATCGCAACCGACGCATTTTCATTTGGACCCCGAAATAAAATTGCAGGATCTTCGTGAGATCCTCCTAACCCGAATTGGTCACAGGTTATTCTCTCCTCGAACACAATAAAGGTCTTCCCTACACTCTTGCAGTACTTCTGTATTGCAAACAGCCTGCTTCTGATTTCATCCTGGCAATTTTCAACAGACAAATCTTTGGCACACTCAAGAGCTTGTTGTATTCTTCGACGCATTTCTTGCTTTATCTGCTCTCGTTGTTCTTGAAGCCGATCTAATGGTTGTGTTGTCATAGTGAGGACTACTGACCTAATAAAAAAGGTTAAAGTAAGCTCTTGTGATTCATTCTTTGCTTGTCTTACTCAGTAGAGAACCCTGACTGACTGACACTAGGGTGTAGAGACACGATCCGAAACTTCTCAGTGGGGAGACACCATCCAAAACCCATTGAGTTATGGGCTGGTGGACAAATAAAATTTATTCGGAATTAAATCGAGAGCATTTATACATGAGATTTTTATATCCTACACTAGCACTCACGCGATCGCACTATCTCTATTATCTGGTTAAAAGTTTTCATCACTTCTTTATCATCCGGTCAAGTTAGCAAGCTGTTTTTCTCTAAAAATAAATTTTCGAGCATCAATACAGTATTCAAACAGGAGGCAAAAAACCCGGTTTCTTCGAGTTGAGCCTAGGAGATATCAAGCTTGACGATAGAGAGAAACCGGGTTTTGGGATTACTGTACTGGTATTCTAGAATCCTTTCCAATACTACAAGGGCTGAGAATTTTTGTGGGTTGGCATCACTGTGTAAAAACTCAACAAATGCCTGTAAATGTTGGGTTTCGTTCCTCAACCCAACCTACGTATTTTCGGATTTTTACGCAAAATCTACGCAGTACTGGACTTCTTTCTTTTGTTATTTTTTTATTGCTTAGTTTAATTTATCATAAAATAAAAAAGAAAAAAAGAAAAAATAAATAACAAAAGATTGCTCGTGTTATATTGATGACTAACTTGACTCAGAAAATTAAGTTTAAAACTCACAAAAGCTTTGTGTGACAAGCTTTTCAAGATTTTAAAATCTGAGTTAAAACCCCACTAAATCGTGTGACATTTATGCAAAAGGCTCCTTAGTTATGTGGAATTCATCAAATGAGAAAGTCTCCTTATTTGTGTGGAATTCATGATGATGAAGCAATCCTACTGCAACATTATTGAAGAAAGATAGAAGTAAGCATTCAGCTATTAGCCAAGATTCGTCAGCTTTTAGGGCTACTTTGTCTTCTCTAAAAGCCTTTCTAGTAAGTTAGAAAAACATCCTTGACGGCTGATGGCGAAAAGCTGATGACTGAAAACTAACTGCACACCACAGTATGCATTTACCTTGCAAACAAGGGCTGATTCGATCAGTCCTGAAGTGTTCTATTGACAGTTTCAAGTACCTAAACAAGGAAAGTTAAAGATGAAAAAAATTTTCATTCTGTGCTTGTTTGTCATTGGGTTTGCTTGGGTCATGTTTGCCCAAACTCCTTTCTTACTGAACAAAGGATTTGTCCAGGTAGCTTCAGCAGCAGGACCAAAAGATGCATATGAAGTCTGGTCTATCGATCAAGCAACTTCTCTGGATGGCACTGTTTTGGGAGGAAATCTCTATATTTTGTCAGGTAACGACCAAGACTTTATAGGAGGTACAGCTAGTACTAAGCAAATTAATTTAGCGGCTAATGCTGTCGCCAACGGCTTTCCAAAGGGATCAAAACCTCACTGGCTGGTTTTCAATAAAGGCGCTACACATGCGATCGTCGGACATGCTAGTTCTGGTCACGTCTATGCCATTGACGCTAGTAAGCAACAAGTGGTGGATGTGGTTGTTCCAGGAGGAAACTCTCATGCTGTTTCTGTCTCACCAGATAACACATTTGTAATAGCTGCAGATACTCCCGGACAACAAGTGCATAAAATTCCCACAAATTATCAGGCACCCTCAGGAAACATTTTTGGGACTCCTCAAACCTTAAAGTTTGATTCTAATACACTCCAAGCCCTAGGAACCAATACTGCAAACCCAGTAGTGGCTCAAGTTGATGAGACGGGTCAATGGGCTTATGTCACTTTTGCTCAAGGTGGTGCAGCAATAGTCAATACACAAACAATGACTGTTGCACATATTTACAGCAGCAAGGAACTTACTTTCAATGGACTAGTTGCTTATGAGTTTGGCAAAAACTTTATCACCAATGCAGGCAACGCCAATCCTGAAATAGCTGACTTTCTCTATTTCTATGACCACGACGCTCTGCTAAGAAATCCCACGACTCGTCCACCTGTCATTAAAGTTCCTCAATCTGGTAACGATGTCCATGGACTGGAAGTTATTGCTGACAAATACATATGGCAACTTAACCGTGCATCTAACAATATTACAATACATGAACTTAACCCCAACCCCTTCGATCCAAACGTTGAAGGTTCAAACAAAGTTCGTGCAGTGAATCTTGTCGATTTGGCCAATACAGCGTTAGGTCCTGACCCTACACCAGACCTAGGAGGAGTATCCCCCTCTGAAAAACTGTTGTTTGTGTCACAGCGTGGACCTGTTCCTCAGTCAGCAAACGACCCAGCATTTTTCAACAGTGTAGGTATTTTCCCAGGGGTAGGCATCATACAAATCGAAGATGGCGGTAAGAATGCTAAACCAGCTTACTTATATAGATTTGATAACTTCGTCAACGGGATTAATGTTGCTGACTTCCATGCCCTTGGTGTTCGTAAATGAAATACACACCGATCGCACTTAAACTCTTGTGAGGTGAGTATCTTCGCTCTCCCAAATGTTCCAAGCTAATTTGTCTACAGGGTGCATCTATATCAACAATACGTATTTTCTGTGAAACCTCATAAACAGCTGAAGTGACTCGGCTAGAGGAATGTTTTTTCAAAAGTCACATAAACCTTATATATCATCTTGAAAAAGAAAATCTTTCTATGGCATCTCCAATCAACGATAATTTCGCCAAGAGTGCAGTGTTAACTGGGTTCTCTGATACTGATACAGGAACTAATGTCGGTGCGACTGCGGAAGCAGGTGAGCCTCTTCATGGTGGGAATTCAGTCTTTAACACAAAGATTAATTCCGTTTGGTGGTCTTGGACAGCATCGGCTTCCGGAAATGTCACAATTGACACGTTAGGCAGTTCTTTTGACACGATTTTAGGTGTCTATACTGGTTCAGCAGTTAACAGTTTAACAACAATTACCAGTAACGATGACATTAGTTCTAGTAATGCTGCTAGCAGAGTGAGTTTTTCTGCCATCGCCGGAACAACTTATCGTATTGCTATCGATGGATCTAACGAAACCCTGACAAAAGTCCAAGAAGGTTCAATTACTCTCAATCTCAACCTAGTTGATATTACTCTCAACGGCACTAACCAGAATGACACCCTTAATGGCACTTCAGGTAAAGACACCATCCGAGGATTAGACGGTAATGATACTATCTCAGGCTTAGCGGGAGACGACTTTTTGTTTGGCGGTCAGGGAAATGATACTCTGACTGGGGGTGCTGGTGCAGATACCTTCGTGTTTAACCCCAAAGAAGGTACGGATACGATCGCTGACTTTAACTTATCACAAAGAGACAAAATTGGTTTGTCTGGCGGCTTGACGTTTAATGATTTGAAGTTTTCTGGGAACGATATTATCGTCAAGGGGACAAGCTTGTTGAGTCCAGTACTTAACTTACTCGATCTCGATCTCCTCGGCTTAAGTGGTAATTATCGTTTAGCAACTTTGCAAAATTTTGATACCACTCAACTGACGGAAAACAATTTTACTACCATTTCTTGAAGTCGATCAGTTAACTGTTAACTGAAAGCTTTCAGAAGTTAGAGAACGGCAAGCAATATTTTGAAGTGTTTCAGCAGTTGACAAAATAGAGTTATCAGAATACAAATGCTGACTCACCTCACCAAATATTATACAATTACTCACAAGCCATTTTTAAGGATATATTATCTTTAATAATGGCTCACAAATTTATAAACATTAAGACAATTGGTTCAAAATAACCGGAAGCAAAAACCCGATTTCTTCAAGAAACCGGGTTTTCAAAAGCGTCTTTTTTGATATTTTACAGTATCTTTTTATGTAAATGTATTGATGCATCATACTAGTTCCAAAACCCACTGTTTTCGCCATTCATATTTATGAATTTTTAGCTAGCAAGGAATGAAAACTTAGACCATAAACTAGACTAGAACTAGGTTTCAAATTTTATCATTAAAATTCAAATATTTATTCCCTACTAAATGCTCGTGCTTAAGTGGGGTAACTATATACCCCACACTTTACATTTAGTTAATGGTTGATGTTTCCGATAATCCAACTACAAAATTGACAATAACAAATAGGTCAATTGAGTAAAAGGGTTTAAGGACGGTTTAATCTTCCAGGGATTCCAAGTACAAAGTTGATAAGAGCTATTGGATTGGTATCGTAGATAAGTTTATTACCTGGTGCGTCCACTATTATCGTTGTTCCGCCATATACTGCGTTCAAATCTACTAAACTCAGGTCTTCAATTTCGTTGATATCTGATAAATTTGCGATAGTTACTCTGTTCATTTTTTCTCCTTTGGTAGGATTGCATTGCCTTTTACAAATATAAATTTACCATGAATAATAGTTGATAAAAAACTATCTTTAGCTAGTTGATAAAAATTTTTTTATCTTTAATAAAAACTTGTTTTAAAGCAAATAAATTATTGATTAAAAAGCAATTTTTAATCAATACAAATTATGAGTTTCTAACAATCATATTTAAATTGTGAAATAAAGAAACCCGGTATCTCCCAGATATCGGGTTTCTGAGGCTCAGTCATTGTTCAAAAATAAAATAGGAGTTCTATTTTAAGAATAAACATCTACTTGAAAAATTGGAAAAATGATATAATTTTAAAAACTTCAGGGGCGCTACGCAGACTTCTAATAGCAGTCTGAAAATCGTTTGTGAAAAATTTCTAATCGATTAGACAAAGAGAATCGCTATTATTTGCTGATAGTTAACAGCAGAATATATAAACACCCCTACAATCAGTGAACACTCATTTATGCCATTCACGATACTTCTTTTAGAAAAGATTAAAGACTTTTTTGTTTGGATAATTGCTAGTATTATTTTTTGTGTATGTATCTTTTTGTTAATAAATCAAGATGTAATTTACAATTTCTTGCAACTTCAAATATCTCATATGTCTCCGATGCAATCTGTTCTAGTTGTTCCGAAATTAGAACTGATATTTCAGAATTTAAAAATTAATAAACCTAATGATATTATCTTATCTTTAAAAGATGATGAAGGAAAAGCAATACAAGGAATTTTACCAGAACACGAGCGTCTATTACATATCTTTATTGTGAGTGAAAATTTTCAATTTTTTAGTCACATTCATATTGAAGATTTTGGTCTCATAACATTAAAGATGCTGGAAGAGGCAAAATTTCCGATAAGATATAGCTTTCCTCAACCAGGAAAGTATCTTGTTGCAGTTAACTTTACGGTAAACCATCAGCATTTTTTCAAACAAGCCTTTTTAAAGGTTACGGGACAACACTCCTCTCTCAATTTAGAAAAAGATAACTCTTTTGAAGAGGATAAAATTCCAAACTATCAGATAAACTTTTCTCATTTTCCCAATCTTATCCAAGCTCAGAAAGAAGTGACGCTTGATTATTTTATAAATAAGAATGGCAAGAAAGTTACAGATATTGTCCCCTATCTAGATGCACCTATGCATATTACAGCTATCTCATCTGATTTACAAAATATTATTCATACTCATGCTCATGATAAATCTGCAAAATCATTACACATGGGTCACAATGCAAGTCTTCACGATCGCACTCACAATAGTGAAGCTATGGTTGATAAATTTGGTCCTAATTTAGAAGCTAGTGTCACCTTTCCAGATAGGGGAACTTATCATGTTTTTGGCGAAATGCGTCATCAAGAAAAAATTGTTGTTGTAGAATCACTTGTGGAAGTTAATTAGGCTCATATCCAATACCATTGAACGCACCTCAACCATACGCAAGGTTACTCCCTTCCCAGTACAAGATTACCGATTTTCTTCTCCTCTTTCTTCGTGTCCTTTGCGTCTTTGCGGTTCATTCAAATAAGTAATCTTCAGGCGAGACAGGAGTAGTTGGGGATTCGTGCGTGCTCCAAGCCAAAAGATTTCTCAACGTTCTCAGTGTGCCGTTGGAACTTTTGACTTGCGTTCACTCTAGAAAAACTGTTATTCCCAACTAACAAACAATATATGTTGGATCGAAGTCTGGACTGGGTACTTTAAGAAGGATACCTAGTCTGTTCTATCTCAACTATGACACCTGTACTGACCCAGCTTGACAATTTAAAAGTTTTGCACTCAACAGATTTAGAGTGGATTGCTCAAATTGGGGTGCTCGGACAAGTCGTTAATCCCGGTACGCGTCTTGGTACATTGCAAACTCAAGCATCAGGAACACCTCAGTTAACAGGGATAGCTTACTTTGATGTGAAGGATGGGAAGCGTATTAAACCGGGAATGCAGATTCAAATTACACCAGATACTGTAAAGCGAGAGCGGTTCGGAGGTATTGTTGCAACGGTAAAATCTGTATCTGCTTACCCAGTTATGTCAACAAGAGCAGCAGCAAAGGTGGGCAATGCGGAACTAGCAGATACGCTAACGAGTAAGACTGCTAAAGTGGAGGTTAGTGCTGAGTTAGTGCCGGAAAAAGGCAATATGAGTGGTTACAAGTGGTCATCATCCAAAGGACCGAGTATGAAGTTGACGCCAGGAACAACAACAGCAGTACGAGTGAAAGTGGAAGAACAAGCACCAATTACATTTTTGCTACCATTTTTGCGTGAGTGGACTTCAGTAATGAGGGGGTAGGGGTTAGGGGGTAGGGGTTAGGGGGTAGGGCTACGTAATTATACTACCGAACCCTCTTCGCTTGCAAAAGCGTATTTGCCCAAGTGCGATCTGCTTCCTGTAAAGATGGAATGGGATCTTGGTGATAATCGATCGCTAAATCATACCGCGCCTGATTGTAAATTTGCAATAGCAGGCTTTGCAAATCGACTGACAGTTCTATATCTTGTGGCTTCAACGGGAGTGGGAATGTAGGAATCATTTGCTGAAGATTAAACGCATACAGTTGCGCTCTCGGACGTTGTGGAGCGCGACTGACTAAAATTCGGTAGTGTGACTGAGGAACGTTACCCACCATTACCATTGGCGTTCCTTCCCGCAATAAATCTATCTCCACCAAATGGGTTGCGCTTTCTAAAACAGCATTACGTTTTTTTTCATAAGTATCGCGTCCTTTACCGGGACGCTTGTTCGTTGGAGATAAAACTTCAATTGCTGTAATGACTGCTCCTGTTGCAATATCCCGAATTTCCAAATAACTTTCTCGAATTTCTTCGGGAACTGGTAGCATGACAGTAATAGATGAATCGGATGCAGTTGTTAAAGTATTAGTAGATTGACGATTGCTGGACTGGGATACCACTGATGCATCTGGAATCCCAACTAATACCGCATCCTCTGGTACGCTGGTATAAACTCTCTTCTCAATTGCCACCCGATAGTCTTGGCTTAAGTTAGACTCAATTGCATTGGCGATCGCACTAATCAATCGATGATGTACTTCTGGCCATAGTTCGGGATTTTCAAGATAAGGGTTCATTCCCGGAAATGGAGACGGCATAAAATAGGCTTGTGTTCGGAAGTTTTTACTCTTCTATCATATAAATTCTACGTTTAGAGTTTTGCGATCGCTCTTTAGAGCGTTATTGTTACGAATCGCAAAGCTCTTGTTTTTAAAACTTTGCTGCTTCCATGGGAAAATAATGGCACTTTTAACTGTATGAGCGCTCCTCGACCCACATTTGAGTTAATATGGCTTCCACGTTTGCCGCAATATGTAAAATCTTGCTTTTCGCAGTGCTTTGATACAATCTTGACCGGAAATTCTTGGCAACTTGCTCATACATCAACTAGAACTGTTTCCAAATTGTCTTCCGGTATGGGACGACCTTCTTCCTTCTGCACCCCGCAGGAGGCAACTGCCTTTTCTTCGTGCCATTCCCTATAAAAAGGGGGCTTAGTGTAAGTCCTGGTTAAATCTGAGCAATCCATGTTTTTGAACTACTAAGTATCAGATTGTCTTCTTTCCCGATTTTCTTGAATCTGCACCAAAATATCGTTCATAGTTATTCCTTCGAGCAATTGATCGCGCTCTTGAGTATAATCTCCTTTATTACCACCAAACTGCTGTAAAAAACGTACCATTCCAACAGGACCTAGTGCTTGAGCTAAAGCTTCTAAGCCCCTTTTTCTAATTTCCAATGGACTCATTCGGTTAGTATTCATTCAAGAACCTCCATCAGCCATGTAACTGGATTTGCGACTACGACCATCAACTCTCGTTGATAACTTGTTGTTTTTCGCAACAATCGATAATCAACTGTTAACATAATATCTGCTCTACCTGCTTCTGCACAAGCAATATGTAGTGAATCGAAAAGTTTGATTCCTAAACTTTGTAGAAATGTAGCACGGCTTTGAATATTTTCATTTAAACTTACTTTAGTTCTAGAAAGAGAAGTTAAAATTTCAATCCCTTGCTTCCTTTCAAGGTCAGTAATTTGCGCCAATTCTACATCAATTACTTCACTATTTAATAATTCCCATTCTCCCGCCTCGCATCTTTCTAGAATCAACGAAATTGCTTCTGTTTCAAGCCGAACGCGCTCTTGGTCTTGAACATCAAATGAACGATTAAAACAGCAAACATCTAAATAAATTAATGGCATTGTTAAAATCTAACGCTTAGACTTCTTCCTTACCCTGATTTTAATACCAAAGCGGACTTGCATTATAGCAGACGAACTAGAGTGCGATCGCACATCACATTTCAGAACAGAATTTATCTACAATGAAAGTATCCGTTGTTAAACACGCCTAGGAAAAGACCCGCGTAGCATCAACTTCGCGGGTCTTTCGGTTCGCTCATACGTTGAAAAGTTAAATCTGAGCAATCCATTTCTTGCAAACAAGCCAGAAACTCTTGATGGAAATTCTCTAAAATCGTCAACTGAGTTTGCTTTGGAGTATGACTCGACACTTCAGGCGCTGGTAATAAAATTCCCGTTCCATGAAACACGGAACTCAATTGTTTGAAACAAAATACTATCAACAAGATACAGACCTGTGGCGTCAATTAATTGATCAAGAAAAAACTTATTTGGAAACTCGTAAAAATTTTTTAAATAGTCCCTCTAGAGTAGAATTGATTAAAATTGCCTTACAAAACCCTCTGGAGAGAAGCACAGCATTAAAAATTTTTAACTATTTAACTATTGAAGAACGTCAAAGTTTATTTAATGAATTAATTAAGTTAGCCTCTGTAGGTCATTCAACTATTGAGTTAGTTCGTCGTGCTATTCTTTCATTTAATAAAAGCTGGCTTTTAGAAAATATTGAAACTCAGGCAGAATCTGTATTAGAGAATGGTGGAGATGAAGAGTATAGACGATTATTGGAACTTTATATTCAATTAGATGATAACCTAACTCAACGCCTAGCTACAAAAGCGTTACAACATCCAGATGTTGATATCCAGGAAGTAGGTGAGGATTTTCAAAACTATCTTAAAACTAAGCTTTGATACACTCTTGACCGGAAATTCTAGGTAATTTGCTCATACATCAACCAGAACTGTTTCCAAATTGTCTTCTGGTATAGAACGACCTTCTTCCTTTAAAACTTCAATGTATAATTCAATAGCTTCCTTAATATTAGCAACTGATTCTTCTTTCGTCTTACCTTGGCTAATACAAGTAGGTAAGCTAGGGCATTCAGCTACCCAATAACCATCTTCTCCTGGATAAATAATCACTTGCCTCTTCATAGACACTAACATTTGAAATAACTTTTCTATTTGACTTTACTATATTTTTTCTGGCTCGGAACCTCGACAACTTCTACAGATGCTGTTGGCGTATTGTCAAAGAACATAGGTTTCATTCAAAGCTGTGCGATTATTCCTCATTGTCTTCTGCTTCCTCACCATGAACTAGTGAGAGCGTAAAATCCATTTATTTGCATCAATCGAGCGTGCGTTCCTCGCTGTACCACAACACCGCAAGCGAGCCTTGCACCATTGTCAACAAGACTAAAAAAACTATTATTTAGGCAATTGCCCTTGTTTTTTCTTGAGTTTCTTCTTCTGCCTCTGATTTTAAAGGCTTAAGAGACTCAAAGTAACCTTGCTCCCACAATTGTCTAACCACATTTTCCATTGCTTCACGGGTAACTTCGGGTAAGATAATTAATCCAGGTTGAGCCAAGAAAGCAGACCCCAATTCCTCTTCTGCTTCCAAGTCTTGCTGTAAGCGAATAGGATCGATGAAGTAAACGGGATATCTTTCTCCCTCTGGACTTTGAACGATGCCATCACTTCTGTACCCTTTCATCGAGGTCTCTTCATCATCTCTATCATCCCACCCATATTTAAAGGTTAACCTTGGATAGTCAGTCCCCATCGTCTATTCCTCCTTAATTGCTTGGATTTTTCCGAGTTCCGAGTTAAATTGTTCAAAACTTAACAAATTTGCTTCGTTAGGGACAATTTCATAATGCTGTGGATCTCGCCCTCGTTGTATCATTGTTAACGTATTGGGCAAGGAAATAATTTTATAAGCTCCTCCAAACCGCCGAACTTTATTAGGGTCTAGATGAACAGAAATACCATTAGTTGGTTTGACAAAACCAGTGTTTCGATCAATTTTTACTTCGTTAAGTTTTGCTATGAACTGACCTCCCCCTCTATAAAATATTTGTTCTCCGTGCAACTTGCTCTCACCCTTCTTATACTATCGTTTTAGAACATAGGTTGAGCTTACCGTAACGAAGCCCAATACCAACACCATCAGTTCACAACTTTGCACAACTTTACGCAGCAGTCCTTCAGATAAGACAGCAAAACTTTATTTAGAACGAGTAGAAATCTTGTTGGGAAGGGGAGTTCCCAAAAATTGGAATGGTGTGTGGACATTTACTGATAAATAATAGTTTTCTTGTAATTTTTTAAATTTTAGAATGCTAGTTTCTAACTGAAAAAAGAAACAGTCTGGCGTTGTGGAACATGATGGAGTGTGTGGCTAGTGCAACCCACAACACGATTGCGCCCAGTTGCTTTCGCTTCCAACAAGTATTGATCCGCACGCTGAAGCAGGCTGACTCCCTTTGCATCGTCTTCTGCTTGCAAACAAGATGTTCCCAAACTAATTGTGATGTTGAGAGAGAGTTTGTTGTTAATGGCAAATGGTTCCTTGCTGATGATGGAATTGAGACGGTTTGCTACACTGAATGCTTCGTCACAATTTGTATTGGGAAGAACGATCACGAATTCTTCTCCACCATAGCGAAATGGGATATCTTGAAACCGCAAGTTGTGGCGCAAACGGCTACACAGTAATTGTAAAAGGCGATCGCCTACCAAATGCCCGTAAGTATCATTAACTTTTTTGAAAAAGTCTACATCTAAAATAATCAAAGAGAGTGGAGTTCCATGACTCTGGGCTTTTTTAATTTGATTGGGCAAATCACACTCTAATGCACGGCGATTTTTTAGTTCTGTCAGTGAGTCAGCTAGGGCTATAACTGAGAGTAAGTCATTTTTTCTCATCAGTTCTCGATACTTTTGTGCTTTCCGCAAACCTACATTTAAATGAGCGAGTAGCAAGCGATGGCTAGCCATTTCTTCTTGTCTTGACTCCTCACCTCTTGTCTCTACAGACCAAATGTATGCATCTGCTCCTTGTTGTAGTGCTGAGGATGTCATCTCCAACTCCCAATCCTCACTGCTTGTATTTTTCAGAGCAAGCAATTGGGGACGATCTTCAATCAGAATGCAGTAAATCCAGGATAGCTTTGTTTGTTCTTTTAACCAATGACATAATTTCATACTGTCATCCCAACTAGCCTGCACCAGTATGACATCAGGTGGGGTCAACTGAATGCGCGAAATCGCCTGATTGAAATTGCTGATGAGTTCTACGCTAAAAGAAGATGCATCTTGAATATCCTTTGGAAGTTTAGCGAGAAAACTATCACCTCCAAAGATCGGAATGGGAATGTTCATTGCTTTACTTTTTGCCCTATTTCTACTTAAAGGGTTTGGACTTGGTGAACTTAATTGATGCTCCCTGCGGTCTGTGATACATAGCTGTATATCTGATGAGGAAGTGTTAATACATAGATGAATGTCTCACACTTAGCCACAATATGAATTTTTAATTTTTCGCCCCTCATCATACTCTACTTTAAAAACTACAATTACTGTGGTTTCAATTTTTGATACCTACAGGACTTACGCAAAAATTGCTGGAAACCTTGATTTATCGAACCGCCAAGACGCCAAGAGCGCCAAGAATTCGTAGAGCGTGCGTAAGTCCTAACCTAATATCTCCTGTTCTATTCTTGATGCCAAATAGTAGAATTACTGTTAAGTTCATAATAATATATATAAACTTTATTTTATGTTTGGAATACACTTAGGTAAGGCTAAAGCCGATCTATAAGTATTAAACTGTATTTTATGGAATTGAGTTAACTAATTTTTCATAAAATGAAACAGTTAACCTATTTTTTACCTTGACAAAGGTATTATTACCTCAGTAAGATTTCTATTCTTCATTATACTTCCATTCTGAGACTTTATGATTTTCTGTATATTTCCGTAAAAACATTGATAATAGATCTTAAATTTGTCTCAAATATAACCTACCCGTTAAGTAAGTCAGCGCCAACAATCCTTACTGTTTGTAGTTGTGCTGTCTTCGCTAAGTACAACTACAAACGAAAACCAGATATTTTACATTTTGTTACACACGTTGCTTTTTTTTGCCGACTTACAACATTTATTGATAACCCTCAATAGTGTGACCAGCCGCAACTATTGCCTGTTTGATTGTCTCTTCCGAAGCTTTTGCTTCCACAGTTACAGTTTTGCCCTGGACATCAACATCTACTTTGGCATCTGGTTCCATAACTTGGATTGATTCGGTAATGGTTTCTGCACAACCCTGACAAGCAATCGTGGGGACCATTAATTTTAATGCCATAATTTACCTCTATTGGAAAATTTTGTTTTTTTCTTCGGCTTTAATTCTAAAAATTACAACCACGCTTACTCATCCTACCAAAGTAGTGAACAGTGACCAGTGAACGGTGGTCGCAAACTGAAACAAAATGCAAAAATATACCTGAGACAGGGTAAAGGATAAAGTATGAAATTTATACTACAATGTAGTATATAAGTTATACTTTTATTTTGACTTCACACTTCATACTTCATATTTGTAAGAGCCTATGTCAGTAATTCCCCAGTACCTCAGCGGTAACGAAATTCGCAAAACATTCCTCGACTTCTACGCTCAACGGGGACACCAAGTTCTTCCAAGTGCGTCTCTAGTGCCAGAAGATCCAACTGTTCTGCTGACGATCGCGGGGATGTTACCATTTAAACCTATATTTTTAGGTCAGCGTATACCTGAGTTCAAGCGTGCTACAACTTCTCAAAAATGCATTCGCACCAATGATATCGAAAATGTCGGACGCACCAAACGACACCATACGTTTTTTGAAATGTTGGGGAACTTCAGCTTTGGTGATTATTTTAAAGAACAAGCCATTGCTTGGGGTTGGGAGTTGTCAACAAAGGTGTTTAATTTGCCTCCCGAACATTTGGTGGTGAGTGTTTTTCGGGAAGATGACGAAGCTTTTGCTATCTGGCGCGATAAAATTGGAGTTCCTGAAGCACGCATTAAGCGCTTGGGAGAAGCTGATAACTTCTGGAATTCCGGTCCTACAGGTCCGTGCGGTCCCTGTTCGGAAATTTACTACGACTTCCACCCAGAACGGGGCGATGATAATATCGATTTAGAAGACGATACCCGGTTTATCGAGTTTTACAATCTCGTGTTCATGCAATACAACCGGGATGCGAACGGTCATTTAACTCCCCTGGCTAACAAGAACATTGATACGGGGATGGGTTTGGAGAGGATGGCTCAAATTCTCCAAGGAGTTCCCAACAACTACGAAACCGATTTGGTTTTCCCCATCATTAAAAAAGCAGCAGAAATTGCTGGGATTGATTACACAAAAGTTGATGAAGAAACTCAAGTTTCCCTGAAAGTGATAGGGGATCACATAAGGGCGATCGTTCACATGATAGCTGATGAAATCCGCGCTTCTAACGTGGGACGGGGTTATGTGTTGCGCCGCCTTATTCGTCGGGCTGTGCGTCATGGGCGATTGGTGGGAATTCAAGGTGAATTTACCACCCAGGTGGCTGAGGTTGCGATCGCTCTTTCTGAAGACGCTTACCCCAATTTGCGCCAGAGAGAAGCAGCGATTAAAGCAGAATTGCAAAGAGAAGAGTCTCGCTTCTTGAAAAATTTGGAACGTGGCGAAGAACTGCTTGGGGAAATTATTGCTGAAGTCAAAAGCCAAGGCAAAACTCAAATTAGCGGCGAAAGTGCTTTCACTTTGTACGATACCTATGGTTTCCCTGTAGAACTGACATCTGAAATTGCTGCTGAGAACAACCTCACAATTGATGAGGCGGGTTTTGAGGTAGAAATGGAAAAGCAAAAACAACGTGGAAGAGACGCCCACGAAACCATCGATCTCACCGTACAGGGTTCTCTCGATCAACTCGCCGAACACATCCACGTAACAGAATTTTTGGGCTACACCCAAAGCGCTGCAACATCAAAAGTTGAAGTGTTGTTAATAGGTGGCGTCTCGGAAGAGGAAGCAGAAGCAGGAATAGAGGTACAAATTGTTCTCGACCAAACTCCATTTTATGCTGAGTCGGGGGGACAAATTGGCGATCGCGGTTATATATCTGGTGATGGGATTCTCGTGACGATTCACGATGTGAAGAAAGAATCGGATTTCTTTGTTCACTTCGGACAGATTGAACGGGGAACTCTCCGAGTTGGGGATACAGTCATGGCTCAAATCGATCCTGCTTGTCGCCGTCGCGTCCAAGCTAACCATACTGCAACTCACCTGTTACAAGCAGCGTTGAAGAAAGTTGTTGATGAGGGAATCTCTCAAGCAGGTTCGCTGGTATCCTTTGATAGATTGCGGTTTGATTTTAACTGTTCGCGTCCTGTCACACTAGAGGAGTTGCAGCAAGTTGAGGAAGTCATTAATATTTGGATTGGTGAAGCTCACTCTGCTAAAGTGGAAACTCTGTCCTTAGCTGAAGCAAAAGCAAGGGGTGCTGTTGCGATGTTCGGCGAAAAGTACGGCGAACAAGTGCGGGTGATTGATTTCCCTGGTGTTTCCATGGAACTGTGCGGCGGAACTCATGTTAGCAATACTTCAGAAATCGGTGTTTTCAAAATTATCTCTGAATCTGGTGTGGCTTCCGGAGTGCGGCGGATTGAAGCTGTGTCTGGTGCTGCAATTTTAGAGTACCTGAACGTTCGGGATAAAGTTGTTAAGGATTTGAGCGATCGCTTCAAGGTAAAACCTGAAGAACTACCAGATAGAATTACCACTCTGCAAAACGAACTGAAAACTGCTCAGAAGGAATTAGAAACACTCAAGTCACAGTTAGCGATCGCCAAATCTGATAGCTTGCTGGAAAAAGTTGAAGTTGTTGGCGAGTTTAAAGTTCTTGTTGCCAAGATGGAAGATGTCGATCCCGAATCTTTGAAAACAGTAGCGGAACGGTTGCTACAAAAACTTGGTAACGGTGCTGTTGTCTTGGGTTCTGTTCCAGAAGCAGATAAAGTTAGCTTAGTTGCAGCTTTTAGTTCGGAGGTGAATAAGAAAGGTTTGCAAGCTGGAAAATTTGTTGGTGCGATCGCTAAAATTTGTGGTGGAGGTGGTGGCGGGCGTCCGAACCTTGCACAAGCTGGTGGACGTGATGCTAGTAAATTGCCAGAAGCTTTGGAGACAGCAAAAGCTGAATTGTTGAAATTGCTCGTGGTTAGTTGTTAGTTGTTAGTAGCTAATTGCTAATGGTAGGGTTGGCATTAACCACCCTACTTTGCCAATCTAAAATCCCAAATCCCAAATCCAAAATGGTATAAAGGGGGTAAAAAAATGGGTCGCTTAAATCCCTTCTCACTACAAATGCAAATTACCCGAATGTTTGAACAGGGACAATCATTGTTTGCCATAACAAAAGTGCAGGAATGGTTGAAAGAACGCAATCAAAATCCGGCTGATTTTGATATTATTTTCCATCAAAAACCTGCACCTCCTGGTTCAAAAGAGGTCATGGTTGTTGAAATTGAGTTGCGTCGTAAAGACGGTACACCTGTAGATCCTTGGTTACAAGAACAAGCAAATCTTCATGCCTAGAAATTTCATGAAAATTATGATTTTTTTAGCCATTTTATGAAGTTAGTATGAATTTTATTGATAAAGAGTGTTCCCTTGCGGAATGCTCTTTATTTATCTTGAATTCCTGATTAGCCGATGACTAATAATATTATGTTCGGGTGAATATTTACACTACGAACACATTATTTTATAGTCCTTAACCGAGTATGATATAATCTCGCATCCTGTAATATCTAAATGATTAAAAAACCGCAGAGGCGCAGAGAGAGGAAAGAGAAATAATTTGGATATAAACTGATTTGATATAAAAAATGAGAAATGAGAAATGAAATTTAATCGCTCTTGGATTGTTGTACTTTGTTTATATCTAATACTCTTGGGTCTATTATCTCTTGCTGTGTATACAAAAATTATTCCATCTGGAGTTATAAAAAATACGTCTATAGATTTGTTCGGACACTTCATTTTAATAGGACTTATTTCTTATATAGCTCACTTATCTACAAAAAAATCTAAAATTATATTTTTTCAAATTCCCTTACCAATTGCACCAATTATAATTCTCTTTTTCTGTGGTATCGATGAAATCATAGAGAAATTTATATGGCGTCAAGGTATCGATGAGATTGATATTCTAGCCGACTTATGCGGTATTGTCTTTTTTACCTGGTTGGCAGAAATGACTGGTGTGAAAAAATCTTCAAAAGGGGAAAAACAAAACCAGTAATGATAAATTACAAACTCGCACATAACATAACTCCGTAATAACCTTTTAAGGAGTTCCTTTAGTAGGAAAGATTGGTGTTATTTTGTTTTTCCAACCAATCTTTACCCAAAACGATAGTCAGAGGCGAGTCAATGGTAATATTTGAGTCAAAGCTGTCTTCATCTTGCACGCGTACTTCTCCAAATCCTAAAGCAGTGCGAATTGCTTCAGCCCTGTCCCGATTTCCATTTCGGACAATAATGTAAGTTTTATCTAAGGGTTCCCGCCAAGGTTCAGGTATGTAAACGCTGGAGTAACCCACGATTTCTAGGGAGTGCATCAAATTTTGCAGACTTTCGCTGTCGCTAGCCGTGCAGTCTTTAATGACGACTTGTCGTTGAGTTGAGTCAGAGGTTTGCGGTGCGTTTATCACCTGCAAATTAAAATAGTCGGTCATCATTTTTTCAATCTGCTCGGTATTTGGTATCCAATAACTCGTTTTATACTCGTGATATGCGCTACCTCGACCCGGAAGCGTTAGTGTTTCCATATTAGAGTTACCTGTTTGCACTCCAAAACCAACAAGGGTAAATATCTCTTCCACTGTTAAATTGGTGTCAAGATGAGACCGAACAACATTGAGAATTTGGGGAAATCGTGCTAGTAAAGCAGGATTGAGGGTTTGCTCTGCTAGTGCTCGCATAACTATTTGCTGTCGCTCAACTCGACCAAGATCTCCACGTCCATCATTACGGAAACGCAACATTTGTAGCGTTTTGTCACCGTTAAGATGTTGTTTTCCTTTCTTTAAATTTATATATAAGTGTTGAGAATCATCTTTATACTTCATATCATAGGGAACGTCAACTGTGACGCCTCCCAAAGCATCAATTAACTTGTTAACTCCTAAAACGTTAATTCTGATATAGCGGTCAATTTCTACTCCGCCTAATAGTTCGCTGACAGTTTTGGCACTTAAAGCGGGTCCACCTACCACATTAGCTGCATTAATTTTAACAACACCATGCCCTTCTACAGAGACACGGGTATCTCTAGGAACAGAAAGAATAACTATTTTTTTTTCCTCTGGGTTGAGTCTGACCAAAAGCATGACATCTGAAAGACCGCTAAAGGAGTTAACTTGAGGTAAATAACCACGCTTTTTTGCTCCTGCAGGTGGGTTTTGAATATCTGTTGGGAGTACGCTCATCCCCATAACTAAAATATTGACAGGACGAGTTAACTCTGAAAATTTTAGCCCTTCTCCGGTGAGGCGATCGCTCTCAAAGACTTCTGCTTCCTTTGGAGTCAGCTTTGTCTGCATCAAAGGTGTGCTAGTCATAGAAACTGCAAGCAGCCCCCCTAATGTTGCGGAAACCAGTGCGATCGCACCCAACCCCAACCACAGCCACATCCAACGTGCATTGTTGGATTTGTCACTATAACCATTTTCTGCCACTAAAGGTTTTTTATCGATCACTCGCAGCCTCGCACTTACTTATGAAGGTTGGGGAATTTGCAGACTAAATATAAACTTATTAAGTTTGATATAACTATTTTAGCTTTATTTATATTTCTGCGATTAGTAGCTTTTCCTACTACTTTTTCAAAATAATTCTTTCTGGGCAAGATGGCTGACAAATAACTATGTAAATTCTGCTTTTTCAGCCCCTAACCCTCAATCTCCAGTCACTTTTAATTACAAGTGTTAAATAGACATAGGAGTGGAAAAGATGTAAGGGCGCAATGCCTTGCGCCCCTACCAAGACTTTCGGGTCATGCATAATTAATTTCTGGAGATGTCTAATATATTGTTTCTCGGTGACGTGCAATACACAAATGTAAAAAAGCGCTGTTTAAAGCATCTCTTCATAATTTTATTCCTCACAAGTTCCTCAAATTATTGTCATATAAAAAAACTATCAGGGGAGTGAGGCATTGCAAGCAGCGTTATCAATTCAAATGCTGCTCATCTAATTACCTAGTCCGATATTGTACATAGGGTGATTGGTTATGGTAAAGACTCAAGTAACGAAAGAATTATCTAATCAAGGCAAAATTAGTTCGGAATTTGCTCATCGCCTAAGCAAACTAAATCCGCATCAAGTCGTTCGCGTACTTGTGTTACTCAACTTGAAAAATAATATTAACCTACTCTCCAACTCTCAAAAATTTTCTGACAACCATATATCTGCTGTCAAAAATATCAGTAACATGGAAAAGCAGGCTATAAATGGTATTCATAAAATTCTTCAAGATAATGATGGAAAACTGTTAGCTGAGCATTTTAACTTACTAGGTTCCATCCCAATTGAAACAACTGTTAATGGGGTTTACGAGCTGGCTACACTGGATGCAGTCAAAGCTGTGATAGAGGATCAAGAAATTTATCCTCTTGAGTCAGTCAGCTTCTCATAGGTCATTGCCCAGGAATTTGACCGGGGGATGAATAGTTATACTGAGGAATGGATTGTTGCCAGCCCGAACTGCCATAGTTAGGAACAGTGGGATTGGCATAAGTGTTTGCATTACCTTGATTCGGAACGGAGTTATAGTAAGGCACAGGAGCAGGAGCCGATGGTATAGATGGTGTTTGCTGTGACACATTAGGTAATGCCGGACTACTGTTAACACTGCCATAGCCATTCCTACGTCTTGTTAGATCGACAAAGTCAGCCAACCGGCGATCGTCACGATTTGTATAAAAACTTTGGGGTTGATACAGTTGTGTTGGCTGAGTGTAATTTACACTAGATGAAGTAGAGTTTGGCATCTGATTTATTTGTGGCTGATTTGTCATACCGGGCTGCACATAACCTGTAGATGGAATGGTATTTTGTAGTTGATTTACAGGTAATGGCTGCGTATAATTTGTCCCTGGTAGAGAATTTTGCGGCAAAAGCCCTGTTTGTGCTTGCTGTGCATAACCCGTGCCAAGGTTAACATTTTGTGGTTGAGTAACTATTCCTGGTTGTATGTTGTATCCACTGCCAAAGTTAAGGTTTGACGGTTGGTTGATCGTTGATTGAGTAGAGCCAGTTTTTCCATATATGGAATTTTGCTGCTGATTTGTTAATGGTGGTTGAGTGTATCCCAATCCAGGTGGGGAATTGCTTCCACCCCCAATCCACCCGTTGCTAGGATTGAGATTCTGAACAGATGTACTGCTAATTGGTGATGTTAAGGAATTGAAGGGGTTAACTTGAGTTGAGGTGGTATTAACCTGACTAATCTGATTTTGGTTTGTTGATTTGTTAAGTGCTGTTTGTAGCGAGCTTTCTTGGGGTGTATTTTGCCTAACGTCAATTCCATTATTGAATCCAGTACCTAAACCCAAAGAAGTTTGTCCTACACTAGATTGAGAAGATGTTGGCTGACTTGCATCTCGGAAGTTACTAAACTTCAATAAAGTTTCTGCTTGTTCCAAAAAAGGATTTTCTATTTTATTAGTTGATGCGGAGTTACCCGATGTGTCCTCCGATTTTGATTTATTATTACTTGCGGAAGTCTGAGTTTGAGTGTTTAATCTCTCTAATAAAGTCTTGTTCTTATTTGCTGGATTTTGTTTGGGATTTTTTACTATTGGTAAGTTTGCTGGAACAGAATCATCAACCAAAAGGGGCAAATTATCAATATCAGCAGCAATAGCTTTGTCTTCTGGTGTCAGAGATGAGTTAGTAGCTTTGTTGGTATCAACCTTATTTTCTTGTCTGTTAGTCAAATCTGGTTGTACCCAATACTCTTTTATAACCAGCCCTACTACGGATAAAAAAATGGCTGTTCCCCAAAAACCAGGTCTCGCTAAGTTCCATAACCGGGCTTTGAAATAGCGTAAGTAGGCGGGAGGGTAGTGACGTTGTGGCATGATTGGTTAGTTGTTAGTGGTGTAGGACAGGCGTCTCGCCTGTCATCGTTTGTTGTTAGTTGTTAGTGGTGTAGGACAGGTGTCTCGCCTGTCATCGTTTGTTGTTAGTTGTTAGTGGTGTAGGACAGGCGAGACGCCTGTCATTGTTTGTTGTTAATGGTATGTCTTACGTTCGGCAGTATAAAAAATTACAAAAAAATATCTTACAGAAGTAGGACTTTCTACTTCTATGCTACTCGTTTTACGATGAGAAGTCATTCCAACACGGATGACTTTTGATTTTATTTTATCTTTGTGCTACCCGTGATAAGAGATATAAACCAATTCCCAATCCTACGAAATTTGACAACCAAGCAGCCATAAACGGAGAAAGAACAGCAGCTTCCCCCATTGCACCACTGATAAACCACAATAAATAGTAAGTGAAAATAACTATAATGCTAATACCAAAACTTGTTCCTCTACCAGTTCGTTGTGGTATTGTTCCCATCGCTGCACCTACCAATCCAAAAACAACACAGACAAAGGGTAAGGAGATTTTCTGTTGAATCCGAACTTGGAGTTTGCGAATTTTTTGCTCATCACCGCCCAAACGTTCAATTTCCAGTTGTTCCAAGGCTTGGGCTATGTTCATCTCACCATAATCTCGGCTTTTCTGTGCCAAATCCAACGCTGTACGCGGTAATTTCAGTTGTTGGCGTTCAAACCGTAGAATATTGCGGTATGAGCTATCTGAAGCAACTAGATAAATAGTCCCGTTGTAAAAATCCCATACATTCTGAGCCGGATTCCATTCCCCTGATTCTGAAACAACGATTTGATTCACCCCGTCTTGGGAACGGTCTAGAATGGTCAAACCTTTCATTTGTTTTCCATCAAATTCGTCCGCGTAGAACAAGCGTGTCAGGACTTTTTTCTTACTCCCATCCTCCTGCTTGATCTTTTGGTACTCTGGGTAGAAAAGATTTTGTCGCTTCACGATCGCAGGTTGGTCTGACTTTAATGCCTTATCTAAAATTTGAGATGCTTGGTAATTTGCTGCGGGTACAATTTGCTCGTTAAACAAAAATGATAATCCCGTGACTACAAAACTCAACATCACTGCAGTCAGTACCATGCGGTAAACACTCACCCCGCATCCACGTAAGGCTATCAGTTCGCTTTCACTGGAAAGACGACTGTAAGTCATCAAAGTAGCCAACAAAGTGGACATGGGGAAAGCATAGACGATGAAACCTGACATCTTCAGGAAGAAAATTTGAATGGCAATAGTCAATGGTAGCCCGGATTCAACTATCTTTCTGATTAATTCAAAGACAACATCAATTGAAACACCAATTGATGTAAATGCTCCTACGCCAAACAAAAATGGTGGTATTAATTCGCTGACCAGGTAACGATCCATGAGCGAAAAGGGTAACAGCGAATTGAATGTATAGAAAGACTTGATTTGTGCCATTTGTTAGTTGTTATTTGTTAGTTGTTATTTGTTATTTAAAGCTAACAATGACAATTTGGGATTGAGGAATCTAGTTTTCATCGAGTTACAAGAATCTAAAAGAGTAACTATTAAAATAAAAAAGAAAAATATGAGAAATTTAAATCTTTCTACACTTAACTATACCTGGAAATTATCTCCTAAATAGTACTGACGCACTAAAGGATTTTTGTAAAGTTCATCAGATGTGCCAGAAGCAAGAATCTGTCCTTCACGCATAATATAACCGCGATCTGTAATGGCAAGAGTTTCGCGGACATTATGGTCTGTAATTAGGATACCCATATTGCGATCGCTCAGTCGAGCCACAATTTCCTGAATTTCTGAGACGGCAATGGGATCGACTCCAGCAAACGGTTCATCTAAAAGTAAAAATGAGGGTCCTTCTTTTCCTGCAGCCAAAGCCCGTGCCAATTCCGTTCGGCGTCTTTCACCGCCAGAAAGTTGAATTCCTTTGCTTTTAGCGACTTTTTCCAAACGAAACTCTTGAAGTAACGTATCTAGTCTCCGCGTCCACTCCCAACGAGGCACATTAGTTTGTTCCAGTACCAACAAAATATTTTCCCGTACAGTGAGTTGACGAAAAATACTGGCTTCCTGTGCAAGATATCCAATGCCCAACCGCGCCCTTTTGTGCATTGGTAGTGGAGTCACATCTATTTTATCTAACCAGACCGTTCCCCGATCTGGCTTTTCCAAACCTGTCGCTATGTAAAAAGTCGTCGTTTTACCTGCGCCATTAGGACCGAGTAAACCAACGATTTCTCCTTGGGCAACCGAAATGTTGACGCGATTGACAATGACTCGCTTGCCATAAGATTTATGAACATTTTCTAAGACAATTTTCACTCTAAGGTTAGGGGGTAGGGGATAGGGGGTAGGGGGTAGGGGATAGGGGTGAATGACAAATGCCCAATGCCCAATGCCCAATTCCCATTATTAGTTAGGTTTCTTCAAAGGTGGTGTTGCAGGAGCAGGTGCAGTAGTTTGGTTGTTATCGTTAACGATATAAATGGATTCTACCTGACGACCCTGCTTGGGTGTAGCAACAAATCGTCCTTCGTCAATCAAATAAGTTACCGTCTCAGCTTTAATACTATTGCGTCCCTCTTGCAATACATAGACATTACCACTGAGAATAATCTGACGTTCGCGAGTAAAGTATTGTGCTTGCGCTGCGGTTGCTTGAATCCCTCGGGCTGGGTAGACGAGTTCTACATCACCGCGAACAGTTGCTACTTGTGTTTTCGAGTTATATTCTTGGACTTTGCCACGGATGTAGAGAGGACGGTTTTGCTGTGCAGAAGTTTGAGGCGTTTGTGCGGTAGCTGTTTGTACTTGACTGGGTAATGCGATCGCACTTGTGAGTGCAGCGCTCAGCAGCAAGGCTAATCCAGAATAGCGCATTTTCATTTGAGGCTGGTAGTGGGGCTTCATATAAGTTGGCAATTAGCTCGCCTGTTATTTTAATTCTCGCAAGTACTTCTCAAGAGAGATATAATACACAATTTGAACTACTCCTTGGATCGCTACTGGCTAAAGTTTTAGACGCTTTCTTGACTCTTTAAGTTTCTTGACAAAATTTTACAGACCGAGAGTGTCCCATGTCCCCCACTCCCTACTCCCTACTCCCCACTCCTTATTCTTATAATCCGGGGTAGAAGCGAGGTTTCCTCTTGACTCAAGTTAAAAGCGGCAATCTTTTCTAGCTGTGCTTGTTGTAATTTCGTCAGTAGTGCCGCACTCCGATCTAATAATTCGTCCACATCAATGTCGCCATAATCCGATGGGTAACGTCGCAGGCGATTGCTGCCTTCTCCAAGCAAAATCGCTGCTCCCCGTAAGTTATTGTTACCCAAATGATAGAGTGCTACCGCAATTTGCAGAATGCCTTGATAAAAAGTTTTTTCTGGCTCTGTTGCTTCAATCCACAAAGCCTCTAAAGTGTCATGGCAGTCATAATACTGCCCCGTATTAAACTGCTCTACACCTTGCCAAAACTCTTCGGGCATTCTTTCGTTCATAACACCCCCAAGGCGGAAACCCACGAAATTGAGTTTTGAAGCTCGGCGTAAAAACTCAATTGTCCTTCAGGCGTGGCAGGAAGCCGTAGCACCTTTAGGTGCTGTCCAATTTTCTTAATGTACATAATTGTAACCGTCCTTTTTGTGAATTGTTGTGCAATATTTGTAGCTAATTCCTTCCACAAGAGAATCTTTAGTTGAAATATTAAAACTTCCTGTTGCACGAGTTGCGATTCTACCAACATACTCACCAACTTTTTTACCTTTGGTGACAATGGCTTTTACTATGTCGCCAGTTTGAAATCCAAAGTGTATTTTTTTTCTTTCACAATGACGTATTGGAAATCCGTATTTGTTGGTTCTACAAGATTGTCTTGTGCCATGTCCACAAGCTTTAATTAACAACGGTTTAACTCCTTTAATTGTTAGTTTTTCTGGAGTGGACTTACCCACACACGCTGCATCAATCCAATGCGTTTTTTCTAGTTCTTGATTAGTTCGGTTGAACTTCGTTAATCCACCACTTCCTGTTTCTACCGGGTTACCAGTAGCTTTTAAAACTTCTAACAATCTAAATCTTGTTGAATTAACAGCAGCCGTATCAGCTAACGGTCTTTTAGCTTGTGCTAGAATTTCCTCTAGCCTCTCTGGGTCTTTTTTAAGAAAGTCTTTGATGTCTTTAGTCCCTTTTTTAGTATTACATTTCTCACAACTTAAGGTGAGATTCGTTATTGAGTTACCTCCTCCTTTAGCTCGACAATGAATATGCTCAATCTGTAAAGGTACATCTTTCTTGCCACAATAGGCACAACATCTTTTCCATTTTTCTAAAAGGTATTCTCTAGTTTCGTAACCTGCTAAAGTTCCTTGTTGGTACTCTTGACCACAGACTTCTGGATTTCGCATTAATTGAGTGTCAAACTTAACTAATTCTTGAGAAATCTCAGATATTAGTGCAAGTTTTCTTAACTTCTCAACCCATGTGTTAATGTTATGAACTCTGCTCATTAAACTTGGCGCTAACCATGTTCTCCGTTGTTTGGGAACTGGTTTTTTCTTGCCCTTTCTAAACCATTCGTGTTTTTGAGGTTGGCGATAACGGGTTTTGCGATTTCTTCTACTCCTACGTAATTGCCTTCTTGAAGTAAGGGATTCTCGAATTTGAAAACCTCTGTGCTGTAGTTCAGCAGCAAATACAACTTCTCCTGTTGCATCGTTAACTATTGCTAATCCAGTAGTTTTAGCACCAGGGTCAATCTTTAATCTTAGAGGTTGAACTGGGTTTTCAGTTTTGAAAGTGACTTTCAAAATGAGGGTAAATGGAAATTTCCGAAAGACTGCTGCTTTACCATTTCTTAAAAGTTGTCTTGCTTGTGCTGGATGAATCGGGTCAAGGGGTCTTTTTTCTGTATCTAAAACAAATACTTTGGACATAGTCCCTCCTTACGGGTAATGTTAGCTTTGACTTTGTTTACATCCGGTACTCTCCAAACAACACTGACTTTAAACCTTTACGTCTGTTTAATTGTTCGGTTTCAGAGCTTGGAACTAGCTTCGTATTCCAAGGTGAGAACTTTAACGCTTAATGTAAACCCAGCTTATTTAAGGCTGATAGTCTGGTAAGCTAGGCTTCGACTAGAACGAGTCTGGTCGAAGCCCACGGCTTAAAGCCGTGGGTTGCTTACGCCATGGTCTCTCTGATTTCTTTAATGGTGTCTAAAGAGATTTCTTGTTGTTCCCCAGCAAATTCATTGTCTGGAGTGAGAAATAGCATACAATGGCACTCTTTGCGCTCTCGCATTGGTACGCACGGACAATTCCAAAAAGTGGCTTTGACTTCGGCTTCTTTGTCTTCATAGTGGCGACAGGGACACAAGGGTGCTCCCAGTTCGTCTTTGTGCTTGGCAAGTCCTTCAATCACAACTGCAGTTACAGAAGGTTCAGAACAAAAGTAAGTGTCTGTGCGCTTTGCGTATTGTTCTGAAAAATGCCTCATTGCCTCCAAGCTGTGCTCGGTGGATTTTGTGTTAACCTCTGGTGACATCATCGGCTCGGCTACTCATAATTTAAACATTTCTTTGCATTGTACCGCAGCCAATGTAGGGTATTACTGGGGGTTATCCCCCGTCTTGAATCGAATGTTGAAGTTTTGAAAGATTTAGCTATCTAATGGATTTTTGCAACTGGGTTTGGAGTGGTTGTTGAGCGTCTATCTGTATGCCAGGGTAATCTTTATTTACAATAACTTGTTCTTGTACCGTAGAAACATCTTGCCACAATATCCAACGACTGCCGTTGGGTAATGAAGAAAGTGTTAACGAGTTTTGTGTGAGCCAAATGAGGGGGGAGTGGGGAGGTTGTAAACAAGCATCTTCATGAGATGCGATCGCAGCTAGGGCTTCCTGAACGACTCTTTGACCTCTAATTATGCCTGTCGATGCTGTCCACAATGCTAGCGGCACTTGCTGCCGATGTGCGTAAAAGTACAGTGATGCTGCTGCAATGACGGCTTGTTCAAAATTCTCTTCGTTCCAGTTGCCTGCACTATCAATAGCGATAATAATTTCTTGCCCACCTGTGATGACTTCTAACTCGCGCACCCGTAACTCTCCGTAACGGGCACTGGTGCGCCAATGGATCAGACGAATGGGGTCGCCTATACGGTAAGGACGAAGGCAGCGAGTTAATCCTTGGGTTGCTGTTTGTAAAGGTCTACCACGGGGATCGCCTCTTTTACTGTCTTCATCTCCCATTTCATCTATGAGGGGACAAGTGGTGAGGGGTAGGACTTTGGGATAAACAATTGCCATGACAGCAGCCTCTCGCAAACGCCGACACCAAAACAGTCCCAAGGGAGCACCAGTTCCCAGTTCGACTGTTTGCCAGCGAAAAATTCCCCGGCGTTGTGTGGGTTGGTGGTATACCCAGCGATAGCGATCGCCATCAGGAATTCTTTCAATGGATTTCTGTATGGGTTTTCCTAAAACGAAGGGCAGCATATCCTGGATTTGCAACAAGGTGACAGGTTGCCGTGCTTGATTGAAGATTTCCAATTCAACTGTGAGATCGTCGCCTGCTGTCACTGGTTCGATAGGAAGACGCTTGACAACTAAACCCAAAAGCGATCGCGGTGGTAAAATCGCGGCTAAGCCTAACAAAGCAGAACTGACACCGCTAATGACGTAAAGCCACCCTGCCATTGTATTAATGCCAGCCCCAAAAAAACAAATAGCAATTCCTATTAAAACCCAACCACTGAATGCAGGAGCACAAGCGCGGGTTTCTAACCAGTTAGTAATGTTTTTAATAATTTTCATTGTTGCTGGGCTAGCTGCTGTTATTTACATTAAGGACTTCCATTTATTATTCCCAAACAGCATTGCTCAACGAACAGGTTTCATTTTTGTATTATAGCAATCCGCGCATCATTCGTGAAAAGTTATATCCCTGATTTCTTTGAACAGCATCAGCGCCCGTCATCACCATACATATCCTCACGCCTTAGAGAAAGATTTTCAGGCCAGGAGCCAATGCTAATCACAGGGAAATCCTGTAATGTAGTTTTTTGTTTCTCAACAGGACGTTCTTCTATAACTAGAACAAGTTGGTATTCTCCCTGAGACATATTAACTGGGATATCTACCGTTAGCTGACCGCTATCATTGACTTTTGCTGTAGTATGAAGAGTTTTCATAGTCAAAAACTTGTCATATTGTTTTTTCTTGAATTATAGCTGTTAAAGCATCAATGGCAATTATAAGTTGTTGCTTCGGTTTTAGGTTGTCACTAATTTTTTGGAGTAAGAGGGATAAAAACCAACTGTTTTCCGTAGCGTTTTCAGACTTTTGGTGTAAAGACGTTACACGTAAAGTCTCTACAAGTTGTGTTGATAAGCTGCGTAGACAGGCTTCGTAAGTTGAGCACCAAGGTTTCTAGACTTTAGGGACTTCCAAATAAAAAATCTCCCAAAATTTCTTTTGGTGCGGGATTGACGCCTGCCACTAATATAGGACGGGCGTCCCCGCCCGTCCCACAAAATGGGTAATTTATTTCTTGGAAATCCCTTAGGCAACGAGATGCTTTAATCTTTATTCGTATAAATTTTGATTTTCCTTATTGAAAGTTTTACAATTTACAATTTACAGCGTTAATTACAGGAATTAGAATTTAAGTATATTCACGGTTTACTTAAGTAGAAACTTGTTTCTACCGTTGTCTTGTTCTAAGCAATTTAGTTTAACGTTTCTGTTTATTCCACATCTACCTTAAGAAACTCCCATGGATGACGATTTAATGTCGCGGTTTAAAAACCCAAAACAACCGCATCTACCGCCACCTCCGCCAAATCACCCGCTTTTACAAAAAGTCAATCAAGTGCAAAGAAATGCCATTTCAATTCAGCAATTAGTACGCGATGCTTACAATCAGCACGCTTCTGATATTCATATTCGAGTGGGAGAAGTTCCCCGCTTTCGGATTCGGGGTGAGATGATTTCTTATGAAAAAGCAGAGAAAGTTTCACCAAAAATGTTTGAAGAGTATTTGGAAGAAATTCTCTCACCTTCTGCAAGACAAAGGTTTGCAGAAACCAAAGAATTAGACACAGCCGTTTTTTATCCTGGATTCCTGCGCTGTCGTGTCAATTGTTTTGAAACTTTAAGTGGCGGTGCGATGGTACTGCGGTTAATTACACTGCAAGTCCCTTCCATTGAGAGTTTGGGTTTACCACCAGTCCTGAAATACATGATTAGTCAAAAGCAAGGATTAATCTTGGTGACGGGACCAACTGGTTCTGGAAAGTCTACGACTTTAGCAGCAATGATTCGCCATCTCAATGAGACAGCGCAAAAACACATCATTACTATAGAAGATCCCATTGAGTACGTTCACGCTTCTCAAAAATCTCTCATCAGCCAGCGAGAAGTGGGCTTACATACTAATGAATTTCACCAAGCTTTAAGGTCGGTGTTGCGGGAAGATCCCGATGTGATTTTGGTTGGAGAAATGCGCGATCGCATCACTGTTGACACTGCATTAAAAGCCGCACAAACCGGTCACTTGGTTTTAGGAACTCTTCATACCAAAAACGCTATTGGCTCAATTAATCGCTTGCTTAACATTTACAACCCAGAAGAGCAAGCAGCCATGCGCGTGCAAATTGTTGACTCATTAGTTGCGATCGTAGCCCAACAGTTACTTCCTACAACTGATAATCGTCGCGTAGCAGCGCTAGAAATTTTAATAAATACACCAGCCATGCAGGATTACTTGCTCAAGGGTGAAGAGGTAGAGGCATTCCAACTTATAGAAAGCAGCACCAGCGAAGGAATGCAAGTGATGAATCACGCCCTGTGCGAGTTAATGCTTACCGGTCAAATTAGTATTGAGGATGCTGTCAGTGCTTCGCCCGATTTTGGTGACTTGCGCCGTCGCGCCCGCAATGGGGGTTTAGACCCGGCGCAATCTGCAAAGCGGGATTTTAACTTGAGTTATAGGGGTTAGTAGGGGTTAGGGGTTAGGGGTTAGGGGTTAGGGGTTTGAGATTAGATTGTTCCTACTCCCTACTCCCTACTCCCTACTCCCTACTCCCTACTCCCTATCTCTTCGCCAACTTCTTCGCCATCTTCCGCAGGCGAATGGATTGGGGAGTAACTTCCACCAATTCATCTGATCCAATGTATTCCAAAGCACGCTCTAGGCTCATGTCTATAGGTGTTTGTAACTGAACCAATTCATCACCACCAGCAGCACGGTGGTTGGTGAGTTGCTTGGTCTTACAGACATTCAGTTCTAAATCTTGGGGACGATTGTGTTCTCCTACAATCATGCCTTTGTAGACTTTAGTCCCTGGGGTGATAAAGAACGAACCTCTATCTTCAGCGTTCTTCATAGCGTAGAAGGTGGAAACACCTTCTTCAAAGGAGATTAGTACACCTTTGTTACGGGCTTCAATATCGCCACTGATAGGACGGTAGTCGAGGAAACTGTGGTTCATGATACCCTCACCACGAGTCATCCGCATGAATTCACCACGGAAACCAATTAATCCACGAGCGGGAATTACAAATTCTAGTTGGGTACGTCCGTTACCACCCACTTGCATATCTTGCATTTCGCCTTTGCGTTGTCCTAGACGTTCGATACAGCTACCAACTGCATCTTCAGGAATGTCCAACACTAAAAGTTCAAATGGTTCGCAAGGTTGTCCGTTGACTTCACGGTAAATAACCTGTGGCTGGGAAACCTGAAACTCGAAACCTTCGCGACGCATGGTTTCGATTAAGATACCCAAGTGCAGTTCTCCTCGACCGGAAACAAGGAATTTATCGGGAGAATCGGTGTCTTCTACGCGCAATGCAACGTTAGTTTCGAGTTCGCGGATTAGGCGATCGCGCACTTGTCGTGATGTTACTAACTTGCCTTCGGTACCGGCAAAGGGAGAATCGTTCACCCAGAAGGTCATTTGCAAAGTCGGTTCATCTACTTTAATCAATGGTAGTGCTAGAGGTTCGTTGGGATCGGTGATTGTTTCTCCAATGTTGGCATCAGCAAAACCTGCGACTGCGACGATATAACCGGCGGATGCTTCTGGAATTTCAATGCGCTTC
Organism: Scytonema hofmannii PCC 7110; assembly: GCF_000346485.2. NCBI lineage: Bacteria > Bacillati > Cyanobacteriota > Cyanophyceae > Nostocales > Scytonemataceae > Scytonema > Scytonema hofmannii. The sequence continues at coordinate 6,717,124 of NZ_KQ976354.1, read as the reverse complement.
AGCCCTTCAAAGCCTAACAATTTGGTGATTTTTCCTTTAACAATTTCACCATTTTCTTTAATTAATGCCGCTTGCTGTCCCATACGGATAACGCCATTGTGAATTCTGCCAATGACAATCCGCCCCAGATATTCGGAGTAATCTAGAGTTGTGACTTGAAGTTGTATGGGTTTGTTCACATCCCCAACTGGTGGTGGAACGTGGCGCAGGATAGCTTCAAACAGGGGTTGCATATCCTTGGCTTCGTCTTCAAGTTTGTCTTTAGCGTAGCCACTCAAACCGGAGGCGAACAGGTAGGGGAAATCGCACTGATCGTCATCTGCTCCTAATTCCAAGAACAGATCCAAGACTTTATCGATCGCACCATGGGGATCTGCTTGAGGACGGTCAATTTTATTAACTACGACGATGGGGCGCAGCCCTTTTTCCAATGCTTTTTTCAGCACAAACCGAGTTTGAGGCATTGGACCTTCGTTTGCATCCACAATCAGGATACAACCGTCCACCATGCCGAGAACGCGTTCTACTTCACCACCAAAGTCAGCGTGTCCGGGGGTATCAACAATATTAATATGAGTTTCTTTGTAATCAACAGCGGTGTTTTTGGCAAGAATCGTAATTCCTCGCTCCCGTTCTAGGTCATTGGAGTCCATGACGCAATCCGGAACGTCTTCTCCTTCACGAAAGATACCGGATTGTTTGAGGAGAGCATCAACAAGGGTTGTTTTGCCGTGGTCTACGTGGGCAATGATTGCGACGTTACGGATTGGGAGCGTCATAAGTGTTTGGTCAACTTAGCGAGAGGATTTTAGAATTTATATCTAGGTGGTCTTTTGCTGTAACAGAATTTGGGTAAATATAGAAATTCTGTAAACAAGCCTTAATAATTCTATCTTAACTGTTATACTTCGTTTGTTTTTCGATAACAACCAGAAAATTTATCGAAGGCTCTGCGATCGCTGTCTAATCATGTTTTCGATTATACAAGACTAAATTTCGCCATGTGTCAAGCATGGCAACATACTAACTTCTGTCCTAGCTATGCCAAAATGGCACCAATGTTTTGGTAAGAATAGCAATGGCTTGGGTAATTGGACAGAAATTACAAGGTGGCAAATACACAATTGATCGACAACTAGGCGAAGGTGGCTTTGGTATCACTTATCGCGCAGTAAACAACAATGGGCAATACGTTGTCATTAAGACTCTAAATGATACCGTCCAAAGCCATTCCCATTTTGCCAAATTTCAACAAGATTTCTTGAACGAAGCCATAAAACTCGCTAAATGCCGCCATGCTAATATAGTAAGCATCCATGAAGTCATTCAAGAGGATACCTTATGGTGCATTGTGATGGAATATATCGATGGCGAAAATTTAGCCACTCAGGTTGAAAGGCAAGGCACTTTGTCTGAAAAAGAAGCATTACACTACATTCAACAAATTGGAGAAGCACTCACAGTAGTTCACAATAACGGCTTGCTGCATCGAGATGTAAAGCCAGAGAATATAGTTTTACGTGCTAACAAATCGGAAGCTGTGTTAATTGATTTTGGCATTGCCCGTGAGTTTACTCAAAATCTCACTCAAACTCATACCCAAATGCTAGCTGATGGTTTTGCACCAGTTGAACAATATGACAAGCGAGCAAAGCGGGGCGCGTATACAGATGTTTATGCTTTAGCAGCAACTTTATATTTTTTGTTAACAGGAGAAGTACCAACAATATCTCCACTTAGGGCTATTGGTACTCTGTTGGAAGAGCCAAAGACATTGAATTCTAGTATTAGTAATAGTGTGAATCAGGCAATTCTCAAAGGGATGGAGGTAAAGCCAGAAAATCGCCTTCAGTCAGTACAGCAGTGGTTGGAATTATTAAGTATTGGAGCAGTGAAACTCTTTTCTTCACAAAGGGTTGATTACACAAAACTACGGGATTTACTAGCAGCTGATAAATGGAAAGAAGCAGATCGAGAAACAAGCAATCTCATACTGTATGCAGCCCGTCCAAATAAAGGCTGTCTACTTGACTCTGAATCGATCAAGAAAATTTCCTGTGAAGACCTTCAGATAATTAACCATCTTTGGTTACATTATAGCCTGGGTCGATTCGGATTCAGTGTCCAAAAACGTATTTGGGAAAAAGCAGAAGGAGATGTAGATAAGTTTGGCAATTGTGTTGGATGGCGTGTAGATAACTCGTGGCGTAAATATTAAGTTTGACTAAAGTAATATCTAAAGTTCCACCACCCCAGTCAAATACTAAAATATTTTCTCGCCTTTCCTTCAAAGCTTTCCATTGACCTGAGTCAGCTAATAAATAGCCAACAACTGCAGCAATTCTATATCTGTCTGCCTTTGTTCTAACTTTTTCTCAGCATCTATAAGCTGTTGCTTTAAATCTTGGCACTGTTGTTCTAATTGAGATATATAATCTTCTTTATGCTTTCGTAAGTTTCTTTCAGTCTGCAAACTATCTTGTAAATCAATAATTTCTTGACTTTGCTGGGTAGCTATAATCTGGGCGTGTGTTCCGTATAATAATAATCGTTTAGCCTCAGTGGCATTGGGTTTTGCTAACTTAAATAGCTCAGCAACAACCTTAACTCGATTTTTAATATCACTTTCTGGTTTGGGTTGGGCTTTAGTAAGTTGTTGATAGTGACTAGAGTCTGCTAACACCTCCAAAATGATATTCAATCGGCTTGCAATTGCTGATGCTTCCCCCTGACAAATCAATAGTGAGGTTAAATTTCTAAGGAAATCGAACTTTGTATCATCCTCTTTTTCTTTTGAAGATTTTTGCTTATCATCTTTAACCTTTACCTTTTCTTTAATAAACTGAAAGACTTGTTTATCTCCTAAATTCTTCAGTATGTTGTCTTGGATACCATTTTTTAAGTCTAGTGATTCACTAATAAAATGCCTGATTTCGGGAATGATCCCGTCTAGTGTTCTTAAACCATCCTCAGAGCTAAAGTTGGCAGCAACTATTGCCAAGTGTATAATGGCACGATATTTCATTGGACAGTTAATAATAGCTCTAACTACTCTATCTTGCTGTTGTACATCCAACTGAAATTGCTTTTCAGAATTGATGATTAAATTAATAAATCGTTCTGCTGTTTCAATCTTCCATTCTGGTTGTTGAACTAGTTTGTTCAGTAGCTCGTATAACTCCTCCGCTGAACGAGGTTGTGGCACTAGCTTTGTAGTATTTTGCGATTGAGAATCCTTAAAAATATTCTTCGACATTAGAAACCTTTTGCCTCCGCTCCAAAAATGGGATGATTTCTGATACTACGGTAAGCCTGTCTTGCTTGGTTCACTTCTTCCCACTCTCGAAAGAGTCGAGCCTTGAGTAAAGCTAGCTTGTCTTTATAGTTGCGGTTGCTTATGCTGCTGAGAAGACGTTCTAGCTTTACTAACCATCCGTATTTGAGAACTGAGCGCTCGCTGTAGTAAAGCCTCAATGCTTCTAAAAACTCTTGATGAAAATAATCAATAATGATTCCTTGGGTTTGCCTGCTACCAGTTGGTGGTAAGGCGATCGCGACAACATTTTCATAGTTATTCACAAAAAACTGCCAAGCCCAGAAAAATAATGAATGTTCCGGTGCTTTTGCTAATTGCTGAAACCAATTCATTTTGAAGGCTATTGAGTAGCGAGTCTGTTGTGCAAGCGAAAATGGAAATGGTTGCAAGTAACCAAAAGCTCGACCAAATTGCTCAGAAAGTGACTGATAATTTGTACATTGCTCATTAATCTCTAGGTAGTGCGCTCCCAGATACTCCAACATACCTTATTAAGGCTTTCTTAGAAGAAAAAACTCCTGAAACTGAACTTCTACAAATGGCACTTAAGAACGTACCAGAGGCTCTGAATGAACAACACATGACACCATAACAAGCAAAATTTTACATAAAACAAATTAGAGAAAATTAAAAAAATGTTACTTAAACGAAGAGATTATAATTCGTAATTTAATTTTTTTAAACGGATGTCAAGCGATGGGTATTAATAAAAGAGAATTTTACGTTATTATTGAACGAGATGAAGATGGACATTATGTTGGTGAAGTACCTCAGTTAAAAGCCTGTTATAGCCAAGGTGAAACTATTGATGAGTTAATGGCAAATATAAAAGAAGTTATTGAACTTTGCTTAGAAAAAAATGATGAAAATATACCAGAATTTGTAGGTATTCAAAAGGTAGTCGTCTGATGCCAAAACTATCTGCTTTAACAAGCGATGCGGTTTTAATGCTTACCAAATAAGGCTTTTGGTAAGCATTGTCCACTCTAAGTATATAGTGATTCTCGGTTGCATAAAGTACAGAGTATAGAGATGTGCTGTTTGAAACCTCTCTACATAATTCGTGGTAATCTATGTGATTCAACTGAGAAGCGCGATAAATTATGGAAGCACAGCCAAGAGAAATTCAACGTTATACCACACCTGAGGGCAGAATTCCTTTCGACGAATGGTTTGATTCCCTGCGGGATGTTAAAGCTCAAGTTAAGATTGAGGCGAGGTTTGAACGAGTTAGGCTTGGCAATTTAGGAGATTATCGTTCTGTGGGAGAAGGAGTTTGTGAACTTAAAATAGATTACGCTTCTGGTTACCGCATCTATTTTGGACAAGTTGGAACAACAATTGTGCTTCTTCTGTGCGGTGGTGATAAAAGTAGTCAGGATCAAGACATTCCGCAAGCAATAAAATATTGGAAAGAGTATAGGAGTTAAAACCATGCCTAAAAGTTTACCTTACCATGACTTTCTCATTTCACACCTTAAAGATCCAAGTTACTCGGCTCTTTATATTGAGGCTATTTTAGAAGAAAAAAATCCTGAACCTGAACTGCTAAAAATGGCACTTAGCAACGTAGCTGAGGCTCTGAACGAACAACACATGACACCAGAACAAGCAAAACTACACCTAGAAAAATTAGATGAATTGCTTTCACAACCTGGGGCTGAAGCAATTCATAACTTAGGTAATTGGTTAAATGCACTGGGATTACAACTTACTGTTAGTGCTGCTCCTAAAGTAGATCGTAGTTTGACAAATATTGCAAGTAGTTCTGAAATAAGTGTTTAACTCAAGCTACTGCTGCCTCCACGATAGATAATAGTTTGACATCAACCGACTTAGTCTTGGCAATTTTGGTAATTATCATTCGGTTGGAGAAGGAGTGTGTGAATTAAAAATCAATTATAGTTCTGGATACCGCATCTATTTTGGACAAATTGGAACAACAATTGTACTGCTTCTGTGTGGAGGCGATAAAAGTACTCAAGACCAAGATATTCTTAAAGCAATAGAATTTTGGAAAGAATTTAGGAGAAGAGAAAATGCCAACTAGTGATAGTTATTTTGCTGATTTAATTTTACGTCTTAAAGATCCTAATTATGCTGCACTTTATCTCGATACTCATATGGAATCGGAAGAAGGAGAAGCATTCGATACTAGATTAATTCAACTAGCGTTAACTCATGTAGCAAACGCACTAGGAGAAGAACATATGACACCAGAACAAGCAAAAAAACACATAGAAAAATTAGATAAATTACTTTTAGAACCTGGCTCTGAAGCGATTTATAACTTGGGTAATTGGTTAAATGCACTGGGATTAAAACTCACTGTTAGTGCTGCTCCTAAAGTAGATCGTAGTTTAACAAATATTGTAAGTAGTTCTGAAATAAGTGTTTAACTCAAGCTACTGCTGCCTCTACGATAGATAATAGTTTGACAAATGCTGCTATAGGAATCCTAAAAGATTGATGAAAAATTTTAAGTAGCAGGTAGTAGCAGGTAGGTAGGGCTAAAGCCCACCAAATAAGGTTTTTGTGCGGTATAGCCCTACCTACGTATATAGCAATTCTCAGTTGCCTAAAATACACAGATGTAGAGACGCGCTGTTTGAAGCGTCTCCACATGATTCGTGGTAATGTATGTGATTTAAATGAGAACCGCTATAAATTATGGAAGCACAACCAAGAGATGTCCAACGTTATATTACGCCTGATGGCAAAGTTCCTTTTGATGAATGGTTTTACCAGCTTGGAGATATAAAAGCCAAAAGTATAATCGGTAAAAGCCTGGATAGACTCAGTTTTGGTAATTTAGGGAACTATCGTTCAGTGGGCGGAGGAGTTTGTGAACTAAAAATCGATTCTGGTCTTGGTTATCGCATTTACTTTGGACAAATTGGAACAACAATTATACTACTTCTATGTGGTGGAGATAAAAGCACTCAAGATCGAGATATTGTCAAAGCTATAGAATACTGGAAAGACTATAGGAGTTAAATTTATGTCTAAAAGCTTGCCATACCACGATTTTCTGATTTCAAATCTCAAAGACCCAAATTATGCTGCGCTATATATTGAAACGCATATGGAATTAGAAGAAGGAGAAGAATTAGACCCCAGATTACTGCGATTAGCACTTAGCAATGTAGCTGAAGCTCTTGGTGAACAACACATGACACTAGAACAAGCAAAACTCCATTTAGAAAAATTAGATGAATTGCTTTCACAACCTGGGGTTGAGGCAATTTATAACTTGGGTAATTGGTTAAATGCACTAGGTTTAAAACTTAATGTTAGTGTTGCTCCTAAAGTAGATAATAGTTTGACAAATGTTGCTAGTAGTTCTGAAATAAGTGTTTAGTAGATATAAGTACTGGAAAAATATACAAGGCTATAGGCTCAATGCCTACCACCTATTCCTCAACCTTAATGGTTAATTCACCCTTCAGTAAGACATAACGATCGCTAAAACCTCTCGTTAGCATGAGGAGAGTTCACTTTCGGCTTTTTAAGATTATCTGGAGTGAGCTACATTGAAAGGCATGGATTAGTTCCTTCAAGCACCTCATCGTAGCTCATTTGCCATCAACACAGCAGACTGACCGCGATCGCAGCTATGGGTATCGGACGGGTTAATGATGCGCTGCTTCGCGCACAGGAGGCTGGCAATCGGGTGGAATCGATGGCAAAACCAGTCAAAGCAGGCAGTGAGTGAAGCACCCGGACTGACTCTTGATTTGGTAGATAATCGGTATTTCGGTAAAAAGTAAGCTGCGCGAAGCTGCTGTACTCGTCACAAATAACTTAACTTTAGGAGACTCAAGCAATGAAAGCAGTTTGCTGGCAAGGCACGAACAAGGTAGAAGTTGAAACCGTACCCGATCCCAAAATCATTAATCCGCGTGATGCGATCGTGAAAATCACGTCAACGGCGATCTGCGGTTCTGATTTGCATCTGTATGACGGCTTCAACCCCACAATGAAACCAGGAGACATATTGGGTCATGAATTCATGGGAGAGATCGTTGAACTAGGTAGCGCTGTTAAAAATAAACAAGTTGGCGATCGCGTCGTTGTCCCTTTTACAATTTCCTGCGGCTCGTGTTTCTTCTGCCAAAAGGATTTATGGTCGCTGTGCGATAACTCCAACCCCAATGCTTGGATGGCGGAAAAACTTATGGGTCATTCCCCATCTGGTCTTTTCGGCTACTCTCATTTGACGGGGGGCTATGCGGGCGGTCAAGCGGAATATGCCCGCGTTCCTTTTGCCGATGTCGGGTTATTTAAGATTCCCGATGGACTAACAGACGAACAAGTCCTGTTTTTTACGGATATTTTCCCTACTGGTTATATGGCAGCAGAGAATTGTAACATCCAACCAGGAGATACGGTGGCGATTTGGGGTTGCGGTCCAGTTGGGCAGTTTGCTATCAGAAGTGCCTTCATGCTGGGTGCTGGGCGCGTCATTGCAATCGATCGCGTTCCCGAAAGGCTCCAGATGGCAAAAGACGGTGGAGCAGAAGTCTTGAACTATGAGTCTGTCGATGTGGGTGAAGCCCTCAAAGAAATGACTGGGGGTCTCGGTCCCGATTCCGTCATGGATGCAGTGGGAATGGAAGCTCACGGCATGGGTTTAGAAGGCTTTTATGATAAGGCGATGCAGGCAGTGCGAATGGAAACCGATCGACCCAATGTATTGCGTCAAGCGATAGTTGCCTGTCGTAAAGGGGGTACGGTATCGGTTCCCGGTGTTTACACTGGCTTTGTAGACAAGATGCCGATGGGTGCTTTCATGAACAAAGGCTTAACCATGAAAACAGGACAAACGCACGTTCATAAGTATTTGCACACGCTACTCGATCGCGTTCAAAACGGCGACATTGACCCCTCGTTCGTAATCACCCACCGTCTGCCGCTAGAGCAAGCCCCGCACGGCTACGAAATCTTCAAGCACAAGAAAGACAACTGCATCAAGATCGTGCTCAAGCCCGGTCAGGCTGCTTGAAACCAACGCTCTATAAATAATACAATACCCCGAGCGACGGTAATACTTACTTGCCGTCGTGTAACCAAATAACTCAATATTGGAGTCAAACAGAATCAATTATTGTCGATATTAACCTGCATACTTTATCAGGGGAAGATGTGCTCCCTGGTTTTGTTTTGGATTTAAGTTATATTCTGTGAGTACAATTGATGCATTGCATTTGTTAGACGCCTGTCAATCAACTTGATGAATGTGTATCAAAGCCACTTAAACGTGAATTCACGGTTTATGATATTCGTAAGGTAGACACGAAGCATTGCAAGAAGCACAACTTGAAATGCTTGCGACACCGAAATATTCGCATCCCCAATTGGGCAAGTTTTTTTGCTTCCGGCGGAACTCTATTGACTAAATAGCATGAATGATAACCTCTGTAAAGACGAAGCACGATCGGTCAAGACAAGTGTGAAAGACTGCAACAGATATAGAAAACGATGTTTTACGCGAATACAATACTTTAAAAAGAGGTTTAAAACATGGACGTAATTCATGTCAATGACGCGCAACAGCACCTTGATGCTGTCATTAACGATAGTGTACAATCTCACACACCAGTCATTATCACTGGTAATCAACATCAAGCGGTACTCATTTCTCTTGAAGACTGGAATGCAATTCAGGAAACATTATATTTACTTCAAGTGCCTGGTATGCGAGAGGATCTCCTTGAAGGGATGAATACTCCTGTTGAGGAATGTGTCACTAAGGAGAAGCTTGATTGGTAGTCTGGGAATTACGCTTCACCAAACGAGCACAGAAAGACGCGAAGAAGATAGCCACAGCAGGACTAAAGCCCAAAACGGAAGAGCTTCTGGCAATTTTGGAGCAAAATCCCTATAAAAATCCTCCTTCTTACGAAAAGTTGAAAGGAGATTTGCAAGGAGCATATTCAAGGCGCATTAACATCAAGCATCGGCTTGTATATGAAGTTCTTGAAAAAGAACGAATAGTGACTGTCTTGAGTATGTGGTCACACTACGAGTAATAATGTGCTATGGTTACGCGCTCATCCATCGTGGAATTATGAATTGCGGGTGACATTTTTGCATACCCTCTCAAAGGCAACAGAAAAAATATGAAAATCCCTTAGAGGATGTTTTAAAAGTTTTGGGCAAATATAATTTGCGACTATACAAACAAAGTCCGCCTGCGCGGACTAACGAGAAATTAAGGTTTTGAAACCCACGTAGGTGGGTTTCGCTTGTATAGTCGCGATTTCTAATCGCTAAAAATAGTATAAATTATAACTTTACAAACATCCTCTAACACTGGGCTGCTTTTACTTTAATTGGTGAAGCTGAGTCATCGCAGAAATGGGCGGATTGGGAGAGTTCTGATTATTTTATATACATATAGGCATTACAAAACATTCTCATGATGAACTGGAAAAAACTCCTAACACCAAAGCGACTCGGCAAAACAGAACCAGAAAATCTTCAGTTAGATCGTACTTATTTTCAGAGAGATTACGATCGCTTGGTATTTTCCTCTCCTTTTCGTCGCCTCAAAGACAAAACCCAAGTTTTCACTTTACCCAGAAATGATTACATTCGGACTCGCCTCATTCACAGTCTGGAAGTTTCCTGTGTTGGTCGTTCTCTTGGTAGAATTGCTGGCTCTACAATTATCAAAAGACACAACCTAGATGAATCAGGGCTGAGTGCTTCAGATTTTGGTGATATTATTGCTGCGGCTTGTTTAGCACACGATATTGGCAATCCCCCTTTTGGTCATGCTGGGGAAGACGCTATCCGCGTGGGGTTTGATTCTTGGTATAGCACAACTGCGACGCTTTTGAGAAATGAACTTCTTAGCATACATCAAAAAACGGACTTTGATTTATTTGAAGGAAATGCCCAAGGCTTTCGTATTTTGACAAAACTAGAAATGTCACATAGAGTAGGAGGAATGCAACTGACTTGCCCAACTTTAGCAACTTTCACAAAATACCCTAGAGAATCTTATATCCCACCGCATATTCTTAACGATTACTCCGGTAGCAGTATTAAAAAGTATGGTTTTTTCCAAGCAGAAAAAGATTTATTTGCTGAAGTGGCAGAAACAGTTGGACTCATCCGCCGTGACGATAATGCAGCTTGGTGGTCTCGACATCCTCTAACTTTTTTAATGGAAGCAGCGGATGACATTTGCTACTCAATTGTTGATGTAGAAGATAGTCATCGTATGGGCTATATTCCTTTTGCTCTAGCCAAGGATTTACTGAATGAAATTGCAGAAATTGACTTTAAAGACAATACAGAAAGCGATGCAGAAAAAGTGAAGTATATGCGTGCTACTGCTATTAATAAATTAGTTCAAGAGGCAGCTATTATTTTTCTTTCAAACGAACAAGATATACTCGCTGGTAAGTTTGACCAGCATCTGTTGTCTTTAAGTACTTATGCCAAACATCTTGAAGTTATTGGAGAGACGACTAGCAATAATGTTTTCAACCACCCTAGTGTTATTGGTATTAGAGTCGCTGGATATGAAGTTTTGGGGAAATTATTTGCTGAATTTGTTGATGCAGTTTTGGGAAGAACTAAAAAGGGAAAATTTGTCTATCATATGCTTCCCAAAGAAGATCGCCCTACTCCTGAAGAAGATACTTATCACAAAATTCTGCGAGTTACAGATTATATTTCTGGTATGACAGACTCATATGCCACTAGTTTATTTCAACAATTGAGTGGCATTACTTTACGCTAATAACAGTGACCAGTGACCAACCAGTGACCAGTGACCAGTGACTAGTGACCGGTGACCAGTGACCAGTTAAAATACGACGATTCTGTCTAAGTCTCCCAACATTTCTTCTAGGAGGTCTTCCATCATTTCTTGGTTTCTCTGACGTAGAACAGGTGGACCGTAGAGAAATTCTTTAATGCTTATTTTTTGTTCTCGAAAATCTTTGACAAAATCGCGAATGTCACCAATAACCTCAATTTCAGATTCTACTTGTTCTAACATTTGACCAACAGGATCGATTCCTTCTCGATTAGCTTTTCGACAATCGGAAACCATCGCTCCTTCAGGGCTATGTTTTACTAGGCGCAGTTCTCGTTTCAGGTTTTCATATTGAGTTTTGAGGAATTCATTTTCCTGCTCTAAACGAGTACATTTTCTGGTCAAATCATCTTCACTGTTGCTTTCAACAGATTCGCCTGCTTGATGTTTCCGTTCTATCTCCAACAGTCGCGCTAAGTCACCCTCTTGGTAAGCTTTGTTGATTTCCTTCATAATTTCTGTATGGCGCATTTGTGTCTCGCCATCTGTCACCTTATCGGGGTGAAAGATTTCGGCTAACCGTAAAAATGCTTGACGGACATTTCTTGAGCCATCAGCTTTTGCTCCAGAGGAAAATCCGATTTCTTGTTGTGTTTCTTGATGTTGGTAGTCTTCTTCTTGAGGTGATTGAGAATCAAAATTACCATTTTCATCTACTTCAAACAGTTGGTCTAGTTCTGCATCGTCCTCGTTGTTACTGAGTTTGGGACTAATGATTCCTGCCATTTGAAGGTTACGGTAAATTCCTTCAACATCTTTCTTTGTCTTCTTGCCAAATTTCCTAGTGGTAAAAATTTCCTCAAACAGAGTGTGGATTTGTCGATCAAGTTCTGCTAGTTTCTTAAAGCTAGGACTACCTCTATGAAATATATCCGTAGCTAAGGAACGCATTTGCTCAACAAAGTTGTTCAGTTCTGTTTGTTTTCTTTTGATTTGTTTCAGCAGCCATTGATGCTCTTTCTCTATGGCTTCTAAACGGATATGAATAGAAGAAAGAGCCAGTGTTGTTGTTGTAGTGGCTGGAAATGTAGATCGTGCTTTTTTAGGCATGGAAAAATCTAAGTTCGCTTGAGGTTAACAGGTACCAGGTTGAACTACTGTATCTTTGGAGAGAACACCCACAGGAAAAGCTTTATCCTGGTAGCGTTTGGAAATTACATATCATGTTATACAAGTTAACCCTACTACATTACTACTTTTTCACACTTTAAGCTCTAAGTAATGGTTAAGGATTGATGGTTTTTACTTGACAAACTAAATTAGTCTGGGTGCAAGGTCTATAGCGATCGCTCATATGGAATCATGGAGACTGCTCTTTTGCTAGATTGAGAGATATCAGAATAAATATCTAGACTATCAGATATTGCTTGCGTTTTGCTTCCTACCTGGTAAATTATGTTGAAAACAGTAAAAATAGAAAATTTCCGTGGTTTTCAGTCATTTGAGCTTCAGCAACTGGGTCGGGTAAACCTACTGGTTGGTAAGAATAACAGTGGCAAAACATCTATACTCGAAGCTATTCAGCTTCTGTGCTCCCGAAATAATCTTACGCTGTTAACCGAGGTTATGATAAACCGAGGTGAATATTTCTTTGGAAATGATGATAGGGTAAGCCGTCAGCTTGACATACGTCACCTTTTTTATGGACACCAAATTCAAGTTGGGAGCACATTTTCAATAGGGGGGATGAATGACAATATTAACGAACACGTTGTCGCGTCAATCGCAATGCGGGACTCAAGGCGTCAAAAGTTTGACGATCATCCCGATTTAGGTGAAGATTTCAATGAAATCAGAAAACTCGGATTGATTGTCAAATGGACTCATGGGCATGAAACAGAAAATCTGTCACTGTCCATAACACCCGATGGTGGTGTTTCTACTGATTTTTTGCGACCAACATATCATAAAAATAAGGATACTTCTTTAGCAAAAACGCAATTTGTTACATCGTCTTCCTTAACAACTGAGAAGATGATTGAACTGTTTAACCAAGTGGTATTAACACCAGAGGAAAATCTTGTGCAAGAAGCTCTTCAGACGATTGAACCAAAAATTGAGCGCATTGCTTCAATCAGTCCTCAGCGAAGATCAACATTTGATTCTCGTGGTGGATTTGTCATTCGCCTTTGCGATCGCGACCAACGAGTACCTATAGGTAGTATGGGGGATGGTATATGGCGTATCTTAGGGCTTGCACTTTCTACGGTCTGCGCTAAAAACGGTTATCTATTTGTTGATGAAATTGATACAGGATTGCACTTCACTGCTATGTCTGATATGTGGAAGCTTGTTTGGAAAACAGCAACGAGACTGAATGTACAGGTTTTTGCTACGACACATAGTAATGATTGTTGGACAAGTTTAGCTGATATAGCTAGTCAGGAAAAAGCAACAGAAGATGGAATCACAATTCAACGCATCGAACGTGAGAAGCAAACGGGTATAGCTTTTACTGAACGTGAAATTGTCATTGCTGCTCAACGGGGAATTGAGGTACGCTAGCAATGACCAGCAAGTATATAGCTAAAAAGCTGATAGTAGAAGGTGAACAAGATAAACGAGTTATACCGTATTTAATTGAAGCTAACGGAATCCCTTGGGGAAATACGAAGGAAAAAGCAGTCGTTTATATTGAAGCCTACGGTAGCAACCAGTTTATTGATGCAGATGTCATTTCTACAGAATTAAAAGCATCAGGGTTGAATGCACTTGGATTGCTGGTAGATGCGGATGATAATCCATCAGGAACGTGGGAGAGTATCAGGAATGCTTGTTTAAAAACTATCCCTGACATTCCTGAGGAACTGCCAAATTCAGGATTAGTCCATAGCATGACAAATGGAATTAAGCTTGGTGTTTGGCTGATGCCAGATAATCAAATGCGAGGTATGTTGGAAACCTTCTTGGCATATATGATTCCACATCAGAGCGAACCACTTTGGCAATACGCGCAAGAAGTAGTAACAGAGGCAAGAAACAGAGGAGCAGGCTTTATATATCCTCACGTTGACAAGGCAAATATCCATACTTGGTTGGCATGGCAAAATCCTCCTGGAAGGCAGTTGCATAACGCTATCATGGAACATATTCTAAATCCACAGCACCCAAACGCGCAAACCTTTGTTAACTGGTTTAAGAATTTATATGACCTCTAAACCTAAGATTTTTATTGATGGGGAATCGGGAACCACAGGCTTACAGATTTACTCGCGTCTCAATCAACGGGATGACCTTGAGTTAGTTAGTATTGAGGCATCCAAGCGTAAGGATTCAACTGAGCGAGCAAAGTTGATAAATGCTGTAGACGTTGCTATTCTCTGCTTACCTGATGACGCAGCCCGTGAAGCTGTTGGCTATGTCAATAATGATAAAGTGAAAATCCTTGATGCCAGTACTGCTTATCGAACGGCTGACGGTTGGGTATATGGCTTTCCCGAACTCAATCCAGGACAGCGAGAGAAAATTGCTAACGCCCAGTTCGTCAGCAATCCGGGCTGTTATCCCACGGGATTTTTAGCTTGTATCCGTCCGTTAGTAGCCAAAGGACTCCTGAGGAGCAACTTTCCCGCCACTGTTAATGCCGTATCGGGGTATTCTGGTGGGGGAAAGAATCTTATTCAACAGTACGAAACTTTCCATGAGAAGCAAGCTGAAGGAAAATCACTTTATCCTTATGGCATTTATGGTTTGGAGTTTGGACACAAACACGTTAAGGAAATGTGTCAGCATTCAGGCTTGTCAGCGCCACCATTGTTTGTACCAGCCGTAGGGGATTTTGAGCAAGGAATGCTAGTACAGATACCTTTGCCACTGTGGATTTTAGATAATCCACCATCAGGTAAAGTTATATATGAGGCGATCGCTGAGTACTATCAAGGTGAAAAGTTTGTGCAAGTTGCTCCATACCAAGAACCCACGCTTCTGCGAGACGGAAAGTTCTTAGATGCAATGGCAATGAATGGCACCAATATTGTTCAAGTGTTTGTCTTTGCCAACGATTCTACGAAAGAAGCACTATTAGTTGCTCGTCTTGATAACCTGGGGAAAGGTGCATCGGGAGCTGCGATACAAAATCTGAATATTATGCTGGGCTTTCCAGAAGATTTAGGATTGTAAAGGAAGCAGGAGAGCCAGAACTCTAGAGTTAAAGACGAATAGCACACTTGTTAAGACAAAAATCGTGTACCCACTCGTTCCCAGACTGTGCCTGGGAATGCAAATCTTAAACTTTTGTATATTAGCAAAAAATTTTCAATCATTGTGGTGGACTTTGTAGGTAAAGTTTTTTATCTAAGCTGTCAACGATTGATATTGCTAACTCGTGCATTACTTCCAAAGCTGCATCTTCATATTTTTTATATTCCTGCAAATCTTTGATTATCATTTTTTGCCCGTGAGCAATTTCATTTCTTCTAGCAACTAAAGATTTAATCTCTATTTGATATCTATCCACCAATGAGCAAATAAGACCTACTTGAAGGATGTTATTTCTAAAGATATTAGGATACAGATTGGAATTTGTTTCTAGTTTTGAGGAAAATTCTATTTTTTCTTCAAGCAAATTTTGAAAATTCGTTTTTGCAAATTGCCAAATATTTTCTGAGGACAAGTCTTCCTTCAATTCTTGAAATTTATTTTTCAGCGAAAATATAGCTATTTCATTTTTGCAAGCTTTTCTTTTCACACCCGCTTTTTGTAGTTCATCAAGATATAAATCCCATGCGAACTTGCAAAATCCTTCATAGTGTGCATAAAGAAGCGACCACATTGCACGTAAAAGTACTTGATGTGTAACAGAACCTTTAGACGCTGTAATCACTTGTTTTTTCAATGCTGCAAGTTCTTTTTCTCGCCAATTTAAATCTTCTTCCAGTTGTTTAGACCAATTACTCATTGACCAGTTCCAAAAGAGCATTTTTAATAGTATTAATTCTGCCGTGTAAGTTTTCTCGTCTATTTGCTCCTGAATTAGTATATTGTCTGAACTCTTCTGTTTGAACTGTATCGATGATTCTTTGCTTAACCAAGTCAGTGGGTAAATCAATAATTTGCTTTAATGAATGCAAAGTACCTACTGAAATCGCCTCATAATAAGTAGGAATAAGACCTCCAATTGGGCTGTTATCCCTATATTTTACAAATGCACCACTTCCCATTATTTTGCTAAGAAACGTAAACAATTCTTGAAAAATTTTTTCCTCAATTTCATATTCAAATTTTTTCTTTTTACTTAGAATATTTTCCATGTATTCATCTAACCATTCTTGAACGCTACCCCTAAATAATTCCAAAGCATTTTTGCTTGCCAAAAATCTTAAGACAAGCTCTTCACCTCCTCTGCGATCCTTGTCTACATCTGAGAGAGTTTCCGTACAGTTTATAAATGCAGAATGATAACTTTGTCTCTGCAAAAAATTCTGAAAACGAACACCTTCATCTCCTATTAAAAGAGCAAGACAGTTCCGAAGTTCTTGGGAAGATAGTATCGAGCCACCCCAATGCAATCGTTTAAACATGACATATCGTAAAAAGGGATGATTTTGCTTTTTAATAATAACTGTTCTAATGACTGAGCGTTTAATTCTTAATTTTAATCTTAAAGGCAAATCTTCAAACATCATACCATTGATCTCTGGTATTATATCACATCCTTGGAGAACCAGAGGTTTTAAATCTAAACTTGCAGAATTAATGAATTGAATAAAGGAACAAATTCGTTGCAAACCATCTATTAATTCAAGTGTACCATTATTATTTTCTATCATAAAAATTTGAGGTATAGGAAGGTCTAAAATTATAGATTCTATCAAACGTGATTTTTGTTCTTCTGACCATCTAAAAAGACGTTTGTACTCTGGTTGAATTACCAGTTCTTGCTGATAGTATAAATTCGCAATTTCACCAAAAGTTAAATCAAGAGTGTCAGTCCGAACTTCATCATTCTTTCGTTCTATCACATCCTCTAAAAAAGTCATATCTTTTCTCTCTAAAAAATTCATTATTGTTTGCTAAATTACATAATAACTAATGGAAAGACCAATTTACACAATTTTGTGGTGACATCTTACTCCCTGCTGATCTTAAATTACCTATATCTTTCTCATTCATTTCTCTGTGTCCTCTGCGCCTAGTAAGGTTACTTAAATAGGTAATCTTCAGGCGGTGCGGGAGTAGCATCATTTGTATTCTAGCTTAATTGGAAAATAGAATCTGTCAAAAGATTAGCCTCAATAGAGATGATTGCAACTTCATTTTGAGTAAATTCTCTGTTGAGCGATCGCGCTATTTCCTTGTTTACAAGTTGCTTGACAATCTCATCTAAAGAAATTTCCCGTTGTGGTAAGCTAGGGCTAAAATCTGTTCATATTAATTTTAATCGTAGAAAGTAGAGAGACCTTACCGTCAGTTTCAAGTATCGATGGAGACAGCACGCTCGCTGTTCCATGGGTAACTTTCAGCCCTATTACAGTTAGGATAGGAGTCACATGAGCACAATTACTACCAAAGACGGCACACAGATTTACTACAAAGACTGGGGAACAGGACCCACAGTGGTGCTCTCCCACGGCTGGCCGCTCAACGCCGACAGTTGGGAAATCCAGGCGCTGTTCCTTGCCTCGCACGGCTATCGCGTCATCGCCCACGACAGACGTGGTCATGGCAGATCGAGCGACTCGTGGCACGGCAACGAGATGGATACCTATGCCGACGACCTTGCCACGCTCATCGAAACGCTTGACCTGAAAGGCATCACCCTAATCGGCTTTTCCACAGGCGGCGGCGAGGTAGCTCGTTACATTGGTCGTCACGGCACCCAGCGTCTGGTCAAGGCGTCGCTAGTCTCCGCTGTGCCTCCGCTCATGCTGAAGACGTCGGCGAATCCCGGCGGATTGCCCATTGAGGTCTTCGACGGTATTCGCGCTGGCTTTATCGCTGACCGTTCGCAGTTGTACAAGGAGATTAGCGGACCGTTTTTTGGTGCCAATCGCGAGGGTTAGAAGCTGTTACTTAATCTCTATACAAGTCTATACATTGCTCTTCAAAAATGATGAGCTTTTGATCTTTGTCGTTCGGCTAATATACGGTTTTCTCTACTTACTACATGGTCTAATTTTAGTTATATTTAGACCATAGAATGAAATAAAGGCTATGCCACAACGAGATAGATGGTTTAAAGTTTTACTAACTCAACAAGAGTTAGATAAATTACAAGCTCATGCTGAATTGCAAGGTTGGAATATGTCTCAAGCATTTAGAGAATGGATTAAAGGATTGCCATGTTACTCGGATACAAAACAGAATTAAAAATTAATAATCAACAGAGCACAGAATTTTTAAAACATTGTGGTGTTGCACGTCATGCTTGGAATTGGGGACTGGGATTAACCAAGCAAATCCTTGATTGGAATCAGGCTAATCCTACAGAAAGAATCAAGTTTCCCACAGCTATTGACTTGCATAAATGGTTAGTAGCATTGATAAAACCTGAGTGTCCTTGGTATTACGAATGCTCTAAATCTACACCACAACAAGCATTGATGGCTTTAAGGTTAGCGTGGAAAAAGTGTTTTGAGAAAAAAGCAGGAGTGCCTAAGTTCAAGAAAAAAGGTAAACATGATTCATTCACTTTAGAAGGCACAGTTAAAATCACAGGCAATAACAAGATTCAAGTCCCTGTAATTGGTGTCCTCAAAACCTACGAGCGCTTACCTCAAGTTGAACCAAAATCAGTAACTATTAGTCGTGAAGCTGATAGATGGTTTATCTCTTTTAGATTTGATGTTGAAGCTCCTAATGTTCAGTTGGAAGCTCTTTGGTTTTTTCCTACTGTAGGTGTTGACCTGGGAGTTTTAAACTTAGCAACCTTGTCTACTGGAGAAGTTATAGCAGGAGCCAAATCATACAAAAAGTTCCAAGACAAGTTAGCCAGAATGCAATGGTTGAATCGCCATAAAGTTAAAGGTTCAGCTAACTGGAAAAAAGCCAATATCCAAATCGCTAGATTGCACAGAAAAATTGCCAACATCCGTAAAGATACATTACATAAGTTGACTACACTATTAGCCAAAAACCACGGCCTTGTAGTTATTGAAGATTTAAATGTTTCAGGCATGATGGCAAACCAGAAACTGGCAGCAAGCATTCAAGATATGGGATTTTTTGAGTTCCGTAGACAGTTGACTTACAAGTGTGAGCTTTTTGGTACAAAACTTGTCATTGCTGATAGGTGGTTCCCTAGTTCTAAAACTTGTTCCAATTGCGGAACTATTAAAAAAGAACTCTCCTTAAAAGAGAGAGTCTTCAATTGTGATTGTGGTCTTAGTCTTAATAGAGACTTGAACGCTGCAATCAATCTAAAAAACTATTCGTCCATCGCTGCTAGTTAGGCAGTGTGAGCCTGTGGACTGGTTGAGTGCCGACACCGCCAGAGTGAAGCAGGAATTAAGCATCAAAGCTCTGTTAGTCCAATGACGAAGAATGACTAGCAATGAGTAGTTTTGAGTAGGTCTTATGTAACGGTTCTAGGGATAAGCAAGGTATGCGAGACGCGTTTTGGTTCCAGGGGATGCAGGCGTCTTTCAAGGGTGCCCTTGATTGCATCAAGGCGTTCTCTGAGACGGACTTCACCGAGGATCTCAAGAAGTTCGACGTACCAACCCTGATTGTCCACGGCGATGACGACCAGATTGTGCCTATTGGGGCTGCGGGAATGGCCTCTGCTAAGATCGTTAAAAACGCCCGTCTAGAAGTCTACGAGGGCGCGCCGCACGGTCTCACCAATACCCATGCCGACAGGCTCAACGCAGACCTCCTGTCGTTCCTCAAGGAGTGACGCCAAGGCGCTAAGTACAGTTTTTTAAAATTTGTAGCGTTTTGGTTCTTAGTTGCGCTGAAGGCTAAAGCGCAACTACAAACGATTTGTACCATTTTTATTAGCAGCAAAAATTGTTGTGGCACACCATCTCGAAGTACAAACGATAGAATCGCAATGATGCTCTCTTATCCATCTCAACTTCGATGAAAGCCGATCGCAAACCAACCCCCGAACACACCTCACCCAAATTTCAACGTCCCGAACTACTTGCACCTGCAGGTAACTGGGAGTGTGCCAAAGCTGCTGTTGAAAATGGGGCAGATGCTATATATTTTGGGTTGGATCGGTTTAATGCGCGAATGAGGGCGCAAAACTTCACAGAAGCCGACTTGCCCAAATTGATGGAATTTCTCCACCTTCGAGGTGTCAAGGGCTATGTCACCCTGAATACACTCATATTTCCTCAAGAACTTAAAGAAGCAGAACAATACCTCCGTTCAATTATCAGCGCAGGTGTAGATGCAGTTATTGTTCAAGATGTAGGTATTTGCCGTCTCATCCGTCATCTTTCTCCTGATTTTCCCATCCATGCATCCACACAAATGACTATTACAAGTGCGGCTGGGGTAGAATTTGCGAAATCCCTTGGTTGTCAGTTAGTGGTTCTTGCTCGTGAATGCTCTCTCAAAGAAATTGAAAAAATTCAGCGCCAACTCTATGCAGAACCGTCACAAACACACCTACCCTTAGAAGTCTTTGTTCATGGTGCGCTGTGCGTAGCATATTCAGGTCAGTGTTTGACAAGCGAATCATTGGGAGGGCGTTCTGCTAACCGTGGTGAATGTGCTCAAGCTTGCCGAATGCCTTACGATTTAATTTCTGATGGTAAAGTTGTCAATTTAGGAAATCGCAAATATTTACTCAGCCCCCAAGATTTGGCTGGCTTGGAGGTGTTACCAGATTTAGTCAAAGCAGGGGTATCTTGTTTAAAAATAGAAGGTCGCTTGAAAACACCAGAGTATGTTGCCAATGTTACCAACGTTTACCGCCAAGCACTGGATAAAGTCATGGCAAAAGTCGAGACGAGCCACTCTTCGTCTCCAGATGCGACAAATCGAGAACACTACAACCTAGAAATGGCATTTTCTCGCGGGCTTTACACGGGTTGGTTTCGCGGAATTAACAATCAGGAACTGGTTCATGCGAACTTCGGCAAAAAGCGTGGAGTTTACTTAGGTGAAGTCACCCGTATTAGTAACGAGAAGGTAATAATACGATTGCAAGCCCCAGTCAAACCAGGGGATGGAGTTGTTTTTGATTGCGGTCATCCCGAAGCACAAGAAGAAGGCGGTCGGATATATGCAGTAGAACATAAAGGACAAGACGCCTTACTGACATTTGGACGGAGAGATTTGAATTGGCGACGGATACACGTAGGAGATAAGGTCTGGAAAACCAGCGATCCCGAACTTGATAAACAACTGCGGCAAAGTTTTGCAGGTGATAACCCACAATTTCAACGCCCAATCAACCTAGAAGTTTATGGAGAAGTTGGTCAGCCACTGATTGCGCTCGCACGCGACCAAAAAGGTCATATCGTGCAAGTAGAATCTGCAATGGTTCTAGAAGAAGCACACACCAAACCTTTAACAACAGAAAAGTTACAAGAACAATTTGGTCGTCTTGGCAATACTCCCTTTTGTTTGGGAACTTTGACAAATCATTTGAATGGTGCAGTGACGGTTCCCGTCAGTGAATTGAACCGACTCCGCCGGGAGATCGTAACACAGTTAGAGGAGTTACGTTCCCAACCCAAACAATGGCAATTACATTCACACGCCAACCTAACAGACTTACTCCCCTCCCCCCCTCTCCCCCTCCCCCCCTC